>JBOGJF010000512.1:0-6399 GCA_050747785.1 Vicinamibacteria bacterium | reverse complement strand
GGTCTGCGTCGAGGGCAGCACGGAGACGTTCACCTGGAGCCGATAGCTGAACTGTGAGCCGACACTCGCCGTTAACCCGGCAGGCGATGTGACCACCGTTACCGGAGGCGCCTGTACATCCGGCGTGGACCAAAGCTGATAGGTCTCTGTGGCGGTCGTCGAGAACACAGCGCTTCCGCCCAGGTCGGCGAGCCGGAACGTGGCGTTGAGCGTGATTTCAACCACGTCCGCGCCGAACCTGGTATTGGTCACCCACCAAGACCCGCCGGAATCGGCAACCAGGGTCGTGGGACAGAGCAGATCCGGCGCCGTAACCGTGTCTCCCTCACAGGCTCCTAGAGTCAGAACGGCGAGCGCGGCCGCCATCCAATTGATCTTCTTGACCTTCTTCATTCGCCACCTCGAAACCTAGACGTCAAACCTCGCTGAGAACCGACGCGCTGATTCTGCTTCCGCGCCTGAGGCCTGTCAAGGCAAACCCTCTCTACCGCTGAGGAGGGCACCGTTCGAAGAAGGGCTCGCTCAATCTCCGGTCGTGAGCGTACCATGTGTGACCGGCGCATCGGTCTCGGCCGGCGCGGTACCGCTGACCAGCGCCGCGATGACCAGGTCGCCGCTGACGTTCACCACGGTACGGCACATATCGAGGAAGCGATCGACGCCGAGAATCAGCCCCATCCCCTCGGGAGGGATGCCCACCGACTGCACGACGATCATGATCAGTGGCAGCGACCCGCCGGGCACGCCAGCCGTCCCGATCCCTGCCACGACGGACATCACCATCACTTGTACCTGCTGTGCGATGGTCAAGTCGATGCCATACACCTGCGCCAGAAACAGCACGGTGATGCCTTCGAACAGCGCCGTCCCGTTCTGGTTGGCGGTCGCGCCGACAGTCAGGACGAAGCGCGAGATGTTCGGCGGCAGCCCGAGCTTCTGCTCGGCCGTTTCGAGCGCCAGGGGCAGCGTTGCGTTGGACGATGCCGTCGAGAACGCGTACAGATAGACCTCTCGGCATGCGGCAAAAAACTTCACCGGCGATCGACGCGCAATACCGCGAAGCAAGAGGCTATACACGACGAACTGCTGGATGAGCAGGCCCGCGACGACCGTCCCCACGTAGAAGAAGAGTGCCCCAAACACCTCGTAGCCGAACCGGAACGCGGTATTGAAGATGATCGCAAACACCGCGAGGGGTGCCAGCCTCATCGCCAGATCGACGATCTTCATACACGCCGCGAACACCTGCTCGAGCACGCCGACCAACACGGGCTGTGCTTCATTTTTTCGGGTGGCGAGGCTCAGCGCCAAACCGAACAGCAGCGAAAAGATCATGAAGGGCAGCATCTCGCCTTCGAGCGCCCTGACCGCCGAGTCCAGCGGGTTACGCGGCACCAATTCGACGATGATCTGGCTTATCGGCTTGCTCGCGCCTGCCGATGACTCAAGGCTCTCGACGGCGGCCGACTGATCGGAGATGAGCTGCGGGTCGATCTCGACGCTCCGTCCCGGTCGTAGCGAGTTCACGAGGCCGACGCCAATGGCCACCGAGAGGACGCTCGTGACGACCGTAAACATCAGCGTCTTGCCCGCCACCCTCCCCAGCCCATGCCCTCGCCCTAGCTCGTAGGCCCCCAATACGAGCGCCGAGAAGACCATCGGCACGACGATCATAAAGATGAGCCGCAGGAAGATCTGGCCGATCGGCTGCAGGAGGTGCGTGTTGACCGCCATCAGCCAGAGTGCGTCCGGACGGTCATGGAGCGCCGCGCCGGTGGCGATGCCGAGGAGAAGCGCGATGAGAAGCTTGACGTGCAACGTCGTCAGGATGCGTCCGCGTCCTAGGATGTAACTTACGTGCTCTTTTCTTGCGCAGCCGTCTTGCGGAGCGTGCTGTGTTTCCGACCGTACGCGAAATAGATGATGAGACCGAGGGTGAGCCAAGCGGCGAGGCGGTACCAGTTCTCGGTCGGCAGCGAGAACATCAGCAGCAGGCAGCACAGAATGCCCAGGATGGGGACCACCGGCCCGAACGGCGCGCGGAAGGGACGATGTGCGTCGGGATGGGTCTTTCGCATGATGAGCACGGCGGCGCAAACGATGACGAAGGCCAAGAGCGTTCCAATGTTGACGAGCTCGGCCAGGATGCGCAGGGGCAGGAACGCGGCCATGAGCGCCACAAAGATGCCGGTCAAGATCGTCGACTTCCACGGAGTCCGGAACCGTTCGTGCACCGCGCCAAAGAAGTTGCGCGGCAACAAGCCATCGCGCGCCATCGCCAGGAAGATCCGGGGCTGGCTAAGCATCATCACCAGTAGCACCGAGGTGATGCCCGCGACCGCACCGACAGAAATCAGGAGCTGGGCCCACGGCAGACCCACCTGTCGGAAGGCGTCGGAGACCGGCGCATCGATATTGATCTGGTGGTAGGGAACCATCCCGGTCAGCACCGCCGCGACCGCGATGTAAAGCAGCGTGCACAGAATGAGCGACACGAGAATCCCGATCGGCACGTCGCGGCTCGGGTTGCGCGCCTCTTCGGCGTGCGTCGAGATGGAATCGAACCCGATGTAGGCGAAAAACACGATCGCGGCGCCTGCCAGCATACCGACCGGCTCTCCCGCCGGCCCGGTTTGGCCGAACAGCGTGTTGCCGAAGAAGCTGACGCCGGTCAGTCCGAAGGGCGCAAACGGCGTCCAATTCGCCGGGTTGACGTACTGCGCGCCCACGACGATCACGAAGAACACCACCGCCACCTTCAACATCACGATCCCGGCGTTGAACGTGGCACTCTCCCGGATGCCCTTGACCAGGATGACGGTCACCACCCCCGCGATGGCGACGGCAGATAGATCGAACCATGAACCGGTGGCCGCCAACTGGCCCGTGGCGGGATCGAAATCGAAGGGAGCGTTCCTGAAGACCTCAGGAAGTCTGATGCCGAAGAAGAGGAGAAAGTCCTGGAAGTAGTGTGACCACCCGTGCGCCACAGTGGAAGAAGCCACCGCGTACTCCAGGATGAGATCCCACCCGATGATCCAGGCAAAGAGCTCGCCCAGCGTGGCGTAGGCATAGGTGTACGCGGAGCCGGCAACCGGCACCATCGACGCGAACTCGGCGTAGCAGAGCGCGGCGAAAACGCAGGTGGTGCCGGCGGCCACGAAGGACAGCATCAGCGCCGGGCCGGTGCGGTCGTGAGCCGCCACGCCGACCAGCACGAAAATGCCCGTCCCGATGATGGCGCCGACGCCGAGGCTCGAGAGCGCCACGGGTCCGAGAATGCGGCGAAGACGCTGTTCGCCTCGGAGCTCCTCGAGCAGCACGCCGAGCGGCTTCTTATTGAATAGTGGATTCGCCACGCATGCCTCCCTAACAGCAGCCGCGCCAGGTCTTGAGAGCCATACCCGTCCCTCGGCGCCTCTCGGAGTCGCTGACCGAGCGCTGGCTGCCACACACTACCATGACTCGCGGGATCTTCTGAAGGGTCCAAGCGACTGCGCTATTCGTAGCGCAAGGCTTCTATGGGATCGAGCTGCGAGGCTTTCCGCGCGGGGTAAAAGCCGAAGAAGATTCCGATTGCGGCCGCGAAGCCGAACGAGAGCAGAACGGACTGCGTCGAAACGTGCGTCGACCAATCGAGCGATTCCCCCACGACGCGGGCAATCCCCGCTCCCAGCGCAATGCCGGCGATCCCGCCGAGCGCCGAAAGGGTAACTGCTTCTACCAGGAACTGCCAGAGGATGTCCCTGGCACGGGCGCCGACCGACATGCGAAGACCGATCTCACGGGTACGCTCGGTGACGGAAACCAGCATGATGTTCATGATGCCGATGCCCCCGACGAGAAGGGAGATGGACGCGATGCTCGCCAGAAGACGCGACATGGCGTTCGAGGCGCCCACGCGGATCTGCGCCATTTCTTCCTGCGTGCGCACGCTGAAGTCGTCTTCGTCAGGCGGCAGGATCCGGTGACGCTGGCGCAAAAGCGCGATGATCTGCTCGGTGGCCTCCGGGATGCGCCGTGGCTCGGCGGCGGAGACTAGAATCTCGGACACGTGCTGGACACCCATCAACTTCCTCTGGACCGTGGTGTAGGGTGCGAGAACGATATCGTCCTGATCATTGCCCCAGGAGGTTTGCCCCTTGGAGGCCATGATGCCTACGACCTTGAAAGGCACGTTCTTGATCCGGATGATTTTCCCCAGCGGGTCCTCGTTTCCGAACAAATTCTCGACCACGCTCGTTCCGAGCACCGCGACGCGCGTCGACGCCTGCACGTCCTGGAGCGTGAAAAAGGAGCCGTCCTTGACCTCCCAGCGTCTTACCGCTGGAAAATCCTGGCTGGTACCCTGCACGGATGCGTTCCAGTTCTGGCTGGCATAAACCATCTGGGCGCCGGTGCGAATCGTCACCGCCACCTGGCTCACCGCCGCCACTTCGTTCTGGATGGCCGCGGCGTCGGCCGCCGTGAGCGTCGTGCGGCTGCCGCCGCCTTGACGGATGCCTCCCATGGAAGCGCTGCCGGCGCGAACCATGATGAGGTTGGTGCCGGCTGCCGCAATCTCTTCCTGGATGGATGCGGCGGCGCCCTCTCCGAGAGACACCATGACGATAACCGCCGCCACGCCGATGATGACGCCCAGCATGGTCAGTAGGCTCCGCATCAGGTTACGGCGGAGCGCCTTGGAGGCAATGCGAATCGACATGAAGAGCTTGTTCATGGGTTGAGGTCCTTCTCCGGGTCGGCGAGATCGTCGAGATCGCCCTCTTGTTCGATGGGAGGAAGACTGGCGCGCTCTTCCGCCGCGTTCCGGCGATCGGGAACCGCCCGGTCCTGCACGACTCTCCCATCGCGAAATTGAACGAGCCGGGAGGCGAAGGACGCGATGTCGGCTTCGTGCGTTACCAGCAGGAGCGTGATGTCCTGCTCCTGATTCAGGCGCTGAAAGGTCTCCATAATCTCGAGACTGGTGCGGGTGTCGAGGTTCCCGGTGGGCTCGTCGGCTAGCAAGAGCGAGGGCCGATTGACGAGTGCCCGCGCGATGGCCACACGCTGCTGTTGTCCTCCCGAGAGCTGGTTCGGATGATGATGCTCGCGGCCCTCGAGGCCCACCAGCTTCAGGAGGTCGCGAGCCCTCTGGTGACGATCGCGTGACGAGGCCCCGTTATAGAGGAGCGGGAGCTCGACGTTCTCGAGCGCGCTCGTGCGCGGAAGCAGGTTGAAACTCTGAAAGACGAACCCGAGCTGGTTGTTTCTCACGCCCGCCAGCTCGTCGCGCGAGAGCGTCGAGACGTCTCGTCCGCCGAGAAAGTAGCGCCCCTTGGTCGGCCGGTCGAGACAGCCCACCACGTTCATGAAAGTCGACTTGCCCGAGCCCGAGGCGCCGGCGATGGCTACAAACTCGCCGGGCTCCACCGTGACGTCGATCCCACGGAGTGCGTGCACTTGCACGTCCCCCAGTGAGTACACCTTGTGCAGGTTCTCGGTTCGAACGAGAGGCTCGCTCAACCGCGCCACCTACCGCTGCCCGAACATGAACCGCATCGGTGAAGGAGGACCATCTTGGCGCTGCGCTCCTGTTCCGGCCACGTCGCCGGATCCCGTGGCCACGATGTCTCCATCGCTCACGCCGCCCCAGGCGATCTCGGTGTAGGTTCCATCGGTGAGTCCAACTTGAACGGGCACGGGCCGGAGCTTCCCGTCGGGCTGAATGAGGTAGAGCGTGCTTCGACCCGCTGGGCGACCAGCTATCATCGCTTGCCCTCCCGTCGGTCGATCATCCGCGCCGTCCCCACGGCGCATGCCGTCCCGACGGGCTCTGCCCAGTTCCGATCTCCCAAGAGTCCCATCGGCTTTTTCCCGGTAGCTTGCTTCGGCCGGGGCCGGACGGTCCGGCTCCGCTTGGGTGGATGGCTCCGGCGCCAAGAGCTCCTCGGCCGGACGGTACCGAAGCGCGGCGTTGGGAACGCGCAGGACCTCTTGATGGCGCGCGACCTCGAAGGTCACATTGGCGGTCATCCCGGGGCGGAGCTTCAGATCGCGGTTATCGACGTCGACCAGCGCGTTATAGGTCACGACGTTCTGAACGACAATGGGCGCCAGCCGCACCTGGGAGACCGTGCCGGAGAAAGTGTCCTCGGGGAAAGCGTCCACCCGAAAGGTAGCGGGTTGTCCGAGCTCGAGATTCCCGACGTCCGCTTCGTCCACGCTCGCGATCACGCGCATCTTGCTCAAGTCTTCCGCGATGGTGAACAGCGTGGGCGCCGAAAGGCTCGCGGACACGGTTTGGCCGACGTCGACGTTACGCGAGATGACGACGCCGTTGATGGGGGACCGAATCACGGTATGGCCGAGGTTCACCGTGGCTTGCTCGACTGCCGCGTTCGCCTGCTCGAGCTG
>JBOGJF010000511.1:0-3791 GCA_050747785.1 Vicinamibacteria bacterium | reverse complement strand
TAGATGTGCTTCAGGCTCCGATAGACGCACAGTCGCGGACGCTCGGCGGTGCCGAAGACCTTGCGGCGAATCCGATACTTGACCCGCTGTCGGAACTGCTGCCGCGTTTTGAGCCTCATGATGTTGCCGCTCCCGTCTTGCCGGCTTTCTTCTTGAGGTGCTCACCCACGTAACGAACGCCCTTTTGTTTGTAGGGATCCGGCTTGCGGAGGGCACGCATGCGGGCCGCCACCTGGCCGACGAGGTGCTTGTCCGCACCCGAGACCGTAATATGGGTCTGTTTTTCGACATTCACCTTGATGCCGTCGGGAATATCGAACTCGATGGGGTGCGAGTAGCCCAGGCTGAAGACGACCTTCTTGCCTTCCACCTGCGCCCGGTAGCCAATCCCCACGATGTCCAATTCCTTCGAGAACCCCTGAGAGACACCGTACACGGCGTTCGCCACGAGCGTGCGGGTGAGCCCCCATAAAGGGGAGAGCTCCCGGGACTCTCGTTCCGGAACCGCGCGGAGTTGGCTATCGTTCTTCTCGATCCGCACTCCCTTCGCCAACCGCGTCACCAACTTTCCCTTCGGGCCTTCCACCTCCACGCGATCACCCTGGAGGTTGACCTTGACTCCGTCGGGAATGGGAATGGGTTTACGACCAATACGAGACATGCTTCTTCACCAAATGTTGCAGAGTATTTCGCCGCCGAGGCCCTCTTGTCCCGCCCGCCTGCCCGTCATGAGACCGCGAGGCGTCGAAATGATGTTGATGCCCAGTCCCCCGTGCACGCGGGGAATATCATCCTTGCGGCAGTAGATGCGACAGCCGGGGCGAGAGACGCGTCGAAGACCCTGGAGGACTTCTTCGCCGCCGCCGCCCTTACGGAAAAAAACGCGCAGCACACCCTGATGCTCGTTCGGGAGGAACTTGTAGTTCTGGATATACCCCTCCTCCTTGAGCACACGGGCGATTTCCTGCTTCAGGTTCGAGCCAGGAATGTCAACCTTTGTGAGACCCGCCTGTAACCCATTGCGGATTCGGTTGAGCATGTCGGCAATCGGATCGGTCATCATCGCGGTTGTCCCCTACCAACTCGACTTGACAAGACCGGGAATCTCCCCGGATAGAGCAAGCTTGCGAAAGCAAAGGCGACACATCTGAAACTTGCGGAGAAACGCCCGTGGCCTTCCACAGATGTGGCAGCGGCTGTGCTTACGAACCGCGAACTTGGGACTACGGCGCATCTTGGCCATGGACGATTTCTTCGCCACCCTCGAACCTCCTAGTCAATCTCTGTAGGCTCTGTAGGCTCTGTAGGCTATACAGGCTATTCGGGCTGCCGCCGGAACGGCATTCCCAAGAGCTCCAGCAAACGCCGGGCACCCTGGTCGTTTTTGGCCGAGGTGCAAAACGTCACGTTCATTCCCCGCGAACTGTCGACGTGGGAATAATCGATCTCAGGAAAAATCAACTGATCCTTCAACCCCAGTGTGAAGTTACCTCGTCCATCGAACGATCGAACCGGAACGCCCCTGAAGTCGCGCACCCTGGGAAGGGCGATGTTGAACAACCGATCGATGAACTCGTACATGCGAACGCCGCGGAGCGTCACGCTGGTGCCCACCGGGTTGCCTTCGCGAATCTTGAAGGAGGCGATAGACTTCTTGGCTCTTCTCATCCCCGGCTTCTGGCCGGTGATACGTGCCAGCTCATCCATGGCGGCTTCGAGTACCTTGATGTTCGCTGCTCCCTCGCCCACGCCCATGTTCACGACCACCTTCGTCATCCGGGGAACCGCCATGACGTTCTCGATCCCCAATTCTTTCTGCAGCTGTGAGACGACCGACTGGCGGTAATGCTCGCGTAGGCGACTCATTTGTCGATCACCCCTTCGCAATGATGGCAAACGCGCACTTTGCGACCGTCGTTCAACGGCTTATGCCTCGGCCTGGTGGGCCGGTCGCACTCGCCGCACACAACCATGAGGTTACTCACGTCGATCGAGCCCTCTCTTTCGACGACCCCGCCCTTGATGTTTTGTTGGGGGTTGGGGCGTGTGTGCCGCTTGATCATGTTGATCCGCTCGACGATGGCGCGGTTTCGCCCGGGGAAGATCCGGAGGACTTTGCCCCTCTTCCCGCGGTCCCGGCCGGTAATGACCACGACCTGGTCGTTCTTTCGTATGCGTCGGTTACGCCTTGTTTCCTGTTGGACCGCCACGGTTACAGAACCTCCGGAGCCAGGGAAATGATCTTCATGAACTTCTTCTCCCTGAGCTCCCGCGCCACCGGCCCAAAGACTCGAGTTCCAATCGGCTCTCCCTGCTCGTTGATCAGAACGGCCGCATTCCCATCGAACCGGATGTACGAGCCGTCGCGGCGGCGGTGCTCCTTGCGTGTCCTCACGATGACCGCCTTGACCACCGTCCCCTTCTTCACCGTGCTCTCCGGCGTCGCCTCTTTGACCGAAGCCGTGATGACGTCGCCGAGGCGAGCTATATTACCCACGCCCCCTCCCAGCGGGAGAATGCAGGCGATCCTCTTGGCGCCGGAGTTGTCGGCGACTTCGAGGACTGTTCGCATTTGAATCATGGTTCGACTCGTCTATCCTTCTGTTCGTCTACGATTCCGGCGTGCCGGCCTCCGCGGCCTCTTCGTACACCGTCGACCTTTCGATGATTTCCGTCACCCGCCAGTGCTTCTGCTTGGAAAGCGGGCGGCTCTCGACGATACGCACGCGATCGCCGATCTGGCAGCGGTCCTCTTCGTCGTGCGCCATAAACGTGGAGGTCTTCTTGAACGCCCGCTGATACATGGGATGCTGAACCAATCGCTCGACCGCCACCACGACGGTCTTGTTCATTTTGTTGCTGGTCACGATTCCGATCTTGCTCGCCTTTGGCATCCGAACTCTCTTGACTGATGTCTAACGACTTTCCGTGTTATTACGCCTTCCTCTAGTCCTGTTGTTTCACGCCGATCGACCGGCCTCAGCCTTCGCGGCAGCCTTCTTCCTCTCGGACCGAACCGTCTTCACCCGGGCCAAGTTCTTCCGCGTGGCACGCACCTTCCCGACCTGGTCGAGCTGCCCGGTCGCCTTCTGAATCCGGAGGCGAAAGATCTGCTCGTGCAACTCACCTTCCTTCGCTTCTAGCTCCTCGTCGCTCAAATCTCCGAACTTCTCCGACTTCATCGCTGCAGTGTCTCCTCGAAACGGGCGGCGAACTTGGTACGAATGGGAAGCTTGTGGCCCGCGAGGCGCATGGCTTCGCGCGCGACGTCCTCGGGCACGCCTTCCATCTCGTAGAGAATGCGGCCGGGCCGAACCACCGCGACCCAGAGCTCCGGGTTGCCCTTTCCCTTTCCCATGCGCGTTTCCTGGGGCTTCTTGGTGACCGGCTTGTCCGGAAAGATCCGGATCCAGATTCGCCCGCTCCGCTTGATGAACCGGGTGATGGCGACGCGGGCGGCTTCGATCTGCCGATCCGTCAACCACCCCGGCTCCATGGCTTTGAGACCATAGTCACCGAAGGCGATGGTGTGGCCGCGCCATGCCTTGCCCCTCATGCGGCCGCGCTGCTGCTTGCGGAATTTGACCTTCTTCGGCATCAACATGATGTACTACTCCACATCATCAGCAGGCTTAGCAGGCTTAGCAGGCTTAGCAGGCTCAGCGCGCTCAGCGGACCTCGCAGGGCGGGCGGACAGGCCCGCCGGCTCCCCGCCGCGGGAACGCCGTCCCGGAATCCCCTCACGGAAGGCGGGTCCCAACGGGATCGAGTCGCCCTTGTAGATCCAGCAC
>JBOGJF010000510.1:0-1995 GCA_050747785.1 Vicinamibacteria bacterium | reverse complement strand
CTGTGGAGGGGAGCCGAACGACCCGTCCTGTTTTATTTGGTAGCAGAGAAGCTGCGAGTTCTTCGAAAGTTGGGACGTACCCCGCGGCGAGTAGGCGAGAAAAGAGCCGAACGTAAGCTCAGAAAGTAAGGCTGGCGAGGGACCCTCCCGTCCCGACAGGGAGTGCTTGCAGCAGATCCTCGGTTTCGGTGAGGATGTCAGCCCCGTACTTCAGCATCTCGCTGGGCCAGGAGAGTGCTTTGTTTTCAACGACTGCGCGCATGATGAAAAGACGCCGACCCAAGCGCAGCGCTTCCCACCCTTGTGAAATACAGCCACTACCGTCTGCGGCCTCCGCAATAACCGTTGCATCGGTCAGGAGCGCCATGGTCCGGTTGCGTCGTGGGAAGTTCGAGCGTTCTATCGGGTGGCCGCTTGGAAATTGTGACACCGCGAGATGCTGCTCCATGATGAGTCGTTGAAGGTCCGCATTCTCCCGGGGATAGCTCTTATCAAGCGATGTCCCCAACACGGCAACCGTGCGGCCGCCCGCCTCGATTGCCGAGAGATGCGCAGCCGCGTCGATTCCGCGCGCAAGCCCACTCACCACGATCACGCCTTTTGCGACGAGCTCGCGTGCGAGGCGAGAAGCGCGGTTGAGGCCGTCGGAAGACGCCGTCCGTGTTCCGACAATTGAGACACGCGGGACAATGCGCAGTAACCCACGGTCCCCGGCCAGTAACAGCCACTCCGGCGCGTTCTTCCGCTCGACGTCGTTTCGGGGTCCGAGGAGGTCGTCGGGCCGGATCTGCTCAAATGCACCCAGAGCGTTGTCTTTCATGTGGCGAAAGTCTATACCCCGCAGCAGCTGCGGAGCAAGCGAACCCCGCCAGCTTGGGCGGTCTACGACCCGGAATGCATTGGTGACTCTTTCGTGCACGCGTTCGCGAGTGTGTGAAGAAACGTAACGATTTTTGGCCGAAATCTGCGCGCGCGAGATTTCCGTCAGGACTAGCCCTTGGCCTGGCCGCGGAGCTTTTCCAGACTCTGCGGGAACGCGATACAATCCGCTCTCGAGCCACTCGTCAAAGCCACCATTCTCCGCTCAGGCCCGGAGGAGGCGATCGTGATTGGGCAGACGCTCCCATGACGCAGGCCATCCGTACACCCGATCAGCGCGTGCGCGTCTTTGTGAGTTCCACGCTCCAGGAGCTCGCCGACGAACGCAGCGCCGCAAAGGACGCGATCCAGCAGTTGCGCCTTACGCCGGTCATGTTCGAGATGGGCGCGCGACCGCATCCGCCGCGCGATCTGTATCGCGCGTACCTTGCCCAGAGCGATGTGTTCCTCGGCATCTACTGGGAGCGCTACGGATGGGTCGCGCCCGGCGAGACCATGTCGGGCCTCGAGGACGAGTGGGTGCTCTCCAAGGACATGCCAAAGCTCGTCTACATCAAGCGTGCCGAGACGCGTGAGGACCGCCTTAACGAGCTGATAGGCCGCATCCGGCAAGACGACAGAGCCAGCTATCGCCCGTTCTCGAACGCCGAGGAGTTGCAGGAGCTCGTCGAGAACGACCTCGCGCTCATGCTCACCGAGCGCTTCGCCGCAGCCGCGCCCATCGATGACGTCGACACGAGCGCGGAAAGCGACGCGCCGCCGCAGTGGCTCGCGCCGGTCGAGCGCGACGAGCTCATCGGGCGCACGCAGCCGCTCGCCGAGATCACGGAGCTCCTCCAGCGCGCCGACGTCGGCCTGGTCACGCTGACTGGGCCCGGCGGGAGCGGCAAGACCCGGCTGGGCGTGCACGTCGCCCATACGCTCGGCGCCTCGTTTCCCGACGGCACCTTCTACGTGGCGCTCGCGGGTGTGCGTGACGCGCGCGACGTGGTGCCCGCGATCGTCTCGACGCTCGAGATCCCGTCGCCGCGCTCGGGGGGCGATCCTGAAAAGCGCCTACTGGGATTCCTGCGCACCCGGCGTGCGCTGCTCGTGCTCGACAACTTCGAGCACGTC
>JBOGJF010000509.1:0-8587 GCA_050747785.1 Vicinamibacteria bacterium | reverse complement strand
GAGATCCACGACCGATTGGAAAAAGAGCATGGCGCTTGAGCTGAGACACACCGCCGTCTGGCCATCGAGGCCGCGGAGGAAGGGGTCAGTCTGAACCGGCTGGCTAGCGCCAAGCTCAGCCGCTAATCAGAAGTCACTCAGCCGGCCTGAGGAGCTGCGCCCACCGCCGACGGCATCTTGGCCGGTCGGTGGCCGGCCGAGTCAGGCTCGGGCCGTTTTGGAATCCTGCCTCGCCGCCCATGAGCTCGTTACGTCCGAAGTCATTTTGAAGGAAGTCGGCCGGAAGCTACGCACCAAGAGCTCTCGAAGCTGGTACGCGAGCACCGCGCCGAGCTTGAAAGGGAGTGGTTTGAGCTTCACAAAGCGGGTCGGCCATCGAGGTGAGAGCCGTCCGCGTCTGGGTCGACGGCCGAACGTTTTGGATCGCCCTCACGGCTGGAAGACGCGGACTACGAAAGACACTCCCTGAGTATGCTCCGGCGCATCGCCGACGCCCTCTGTCAAGAGGTCGAGATTCGGTTCGTTCACAAACGCTAGATGTGCTGGGTGTGGTACTTTGAACCACGTGGACACGCCCTCCGAGGACCAGCCGGCCGCTCCCCGCAAGAAGCGCATTCGCACGATGCGTGACGTCGAAACGGGCCGCGTGCGGGTTCACGATCCGTTCGAGCTCATCCGCTGGCTGGCGCTCAGCCAACCCGATCCACGTAAGGCTCTAGCCGAGCTGGTTCAGAACAGCCTGGACGCCGCGGCAAGAGTCATCCGCGTCACACGGGTCCGCGAACGGGGAATCCCCTGCCTCAAGATCCTCGACGACGGTGAGGGCATCATCCCGGAGATGAGCCGGCCGGAGGCCCTTCGGTACATCGCCACCCACATCGGGCACAGCCGCAAGCGGTCTCTCTCTCCACAGCAGCGGCTCGAGCTGATGACCCAGGGCCAATACGGAATCGGCCTTCTCGGTTTCTGGAGTCTCGGTGAGCGATTGGAAATGAGAACCTACGTACCGGGGCAGAAGCCTCGTCGGCTGATCCTGAATCGCGACCGATCCCAGTACGTCATCGAACCCATCAAGGGAAGACTAGCTTTCGAAGAGCGCTTCACCGAAGTCGTGGTCGTGGGTCTTCATCGGGAGGCGATGACGATGCTCGTGACCCGGCGGGCGGCGGATTACTTGGGTGCCGAGCTTCGCGGTCAGCTTCTGGCGCGGGACGTGGACCTCGTCGTCGAGGACAAGATCGCGCGAGGGCGCGCTCGTAGAAGCGTATCCGTGAAGCCGCCCCGTTTCCTGGGCGAGCGGTTGGAGGGGCTCGGACCGCTCGAGGTTCCGGGCTACCCTCCCATACGTCTGGAGATCTATTTCACGGGTGACGAGACGAACGGAGCGGAACGTCACAGCCTAGCTGTCTACGCGGCCGGGACGCTGGTGTGCGAAGGCTTTCATGAATTGGCGGCGTTGGGTCTGGATCATCCACCGTGGACCGATGGGCGCTTGACGGGTCTCGTGGACTTCCCCGCCCTGCGCGTCGCTCCCGGGAGCCGGCGCGGTGTGGTGCCCGATGAGGCCGCGCGCGCTTTCGTCGCGGCGTTGGCGAAGATCGAACGGCTGCTCAACGAGCTCCTCGAGGCGCGGGAGCGAGAGCAAGCGCAACAGCTCGACCGGAATCTGATTCGAGACTTGCAGCGAGCTTTTCGCGACTTCTACCGGCATCGTCCGAGCTACACGATGCTTCCCGTCCGTTCCTCGGAAGACGAGACGAGCGGCCCGGGCGATACGGGCCAGGGTGGCGTAGATGACGGCGACCAGGCGTCAGAGGGCATGGCCGGACCGAGTGAGTCCTTGCTCGGCGCAGAGTCAGCCCCCATCGTCGACCTATTCCCTCCCGGCCCTTTGGCCACCGTCGAGATCCGGCCTTCACGGATTCTCATCGAGTGTGCCGGGACGAAGGTCGCTCGTGCGTTGGCCATGGATGGCGAGCGTCGCGCGATCTCGTCGGCGGTCGACTTCCGCTGGGAGCTTTCCGAATCGATCGGAGTGCTCCACGCCATCGATGGGAATCCCGCCAAGGTGCAGATCGTGGCGGGCGAACGACCGGCCACGGGAACTCTTTCGGTCGTCGCGCGGGTTGGAGACCGGGAGGCGCGAGCCTCGGTACCCGTCGAGGTTCTAGAAGATCTCGGAGCCGGCCCGGCCGACGAAGGCATTCCCGCGCCCGAGCTGGTCGACAACCGCGGCGCCGGCTGGCGATCCCGAATCTTGGATGGAAGATGGCAGGTGAACACCGGCCATCGAGACTACCTGGCGATTGCCGACCGCCCCGCGCTCAAGCTTCGCTACCTCGCGCTCTTGTTCGCGAAGGAGGTCGTGCTTCGTAGCAGCCAGGATCCGCGACTCGAGGACCCCTTGGAGCAGCTTGCCGAGATCGCCGCGTACGCGGACCGACGGATCACGGACCGGCGCAGCACGCGAAAGAAAGGGTAGCCAAGCCTTCCAAGTTACACCTCGCGCGCGCGAGTTACCAAAGGTAACAGCCAGCTTATCGCACATGGACGAACGAAGCTCGTTCGAAGCTCCTTGACGTCACCGGGAATGCAGGCGTAGCCTGTGCGCGATACGGCCCTGTCAAGGGACGAAGGAGGACCCAGGTGATGAAAGCAACCATTCGCAACATTCTCGGGATGGCTCTGGCGACGTTCGTCCTGGCGCTTCTGCCGGAGGCGATTCGCGCCGAGGTCACGCGGGTCGAAATCGTGAGCCGCGAAGACGTGCTGGGCGGAAATGCATTCGGCACGGTTGGCGCCTACGAAAAGTTGCGTGGCAAGGTGTATTTCGCGGTTGACCCCAACAACGAGCACAACCAGATCATCGCGGATCTGGACAAGGCGCCCAAGAACAGCCAGGGTAGGGTGGAATTCTCGTCCGATCTGTTCATCCTCAAGCCGAAGGATCCATCGAAGGGGAACGGCGTCGCGTTCTTCGACAAAGTGAATCGTGGCAGCATGCTTATTCTGGGCGCGTTCAACCGTGCCCGAGGGTCGACCGATCCGACCGTCGAGGCCGACTTCGGCGATGGGTTGCTCATGCGCGAAGGCTATACGCTGGTGGCCGTCGGCTGGCAATTCGATGTGCGTAAGGATCAAAATCCGCAGCTGATTGGCCTCGACGCGCCGATTGCGACCGACAACGGCCAGCCCATTACCGGCTGGGTCAACCAGGAAATCGTCGTCGGCGAGTCGACCGACTCGATTGTTTACAACCGCGACACCTGGAAGTATCCGCCGCTCGATCCTAAGGACCCTAGCTACCGGTTGACCGAGAGCGGATTCGCCGTGGAGGGTCCGCTCGTCGCCGCACCTCGTCTCATTCCGCGCGAGGACTGGCAGTTGGGCCGCGTCGAGAATGGCGAGATTGTTCTCGATACGAATTACCTGTGGATGAAGGATGGCTTCAAGGGCGGGTATACATACGAAGTAACGTATCAAACCAAGAATCCGCCGGTCGCGGGGCTGGGGTTTGCGGCCATTCGAGATATGGCCTCGTGGGTAAAGAACAACCCCGACGCCATCGTCCGCGCCCAATACGTCTACACCTACGGCGCGTCCCAGACCGGGCGGTCTCAGCGACAGCTGGTGTATGAGGGCTTCACCATCGACGAGCAGGGTCGGCGGGCGATCGACGCGCTCTTCATCAACACGGGCGGCTCGTCCCTTGGTAGCTTCAACGAGCGATTTGCGGTGCCCTGGGAGCTCGGGGCGTATTATCACACCAAGTTCCCGATTCGTTATGAGATGACCACCGACCCGGTCACCGGCAAAAGGGACGGCCTTGGCGCGCGGGTGCCCGCCGGCCTCGAACCGAAGATCTTCCACGTCGATACCGGCTCCGAGCAGTGGGGCCAGGGCCGCGTGGCCACGCTGCTGCACACGTCGATAGACGGGCGCGAGGATCTGCCCGACCCGCCGAACGTGCGGATTTACTACCTGGCCGGGTCGAAACACGGCGCCGGCTCGTGGCCGCCGGCAAAGAGCGACGCTCAGCAGGAATTGGTCAATCCGCTCGACTATCGGTATGCTTCGCGCCCCCTCCTGACCGCTCTCGACCGTTGGGTGAGAGAAGGAGCCGAGCCACCGGCGAGCCGGCATCCGAGATGGTCGGACGGCACGATGGTCGCGGTGAGCAAGCTCGAGTATCCGGACATTCCCGGCGTGCAGTGGCCGGTGAACGCACCCGGCTCCTACCGCGTTGACGCCTCGGGCCCGGCTACCATCCTGCCATTCCTGGTCTCTCAGGTGGACGGTGACGGCAACGAGATCGGAGGTCTTCGCCTGCCGGAGCAGGCGGTGCCGCTCGGGACATATAGAGGCTGGGCTTTCCGGAGCGAGAGCGCCGGCCTGACGAACACCCTCGTGCCCTATGCGGGAGGATATATTCCGTTCGCTAGAACGCGCGCCGAACGGCTGCAGAACGGCGATCCACGTCCGTCGGTCGAGGAACGCTACGCAAGTCGCGCCGACTACACGGGGCGAGTGGAGGAAGTGGCCAACCGGATGGCGCAGGAACGCTACCTGCTTCAGGAGGACGTCGAGGCCATTGTCGAAGCCGCCGGCGAGCACTGGGACTGGACGATGTCGGCAAGCATGGACCGAGACACCGACTGAGCGGCCCTTGCACGAAAGTCATTGCCGATCTATGAAGCGGACAAGGTTCGTAGCGTCGAAGAAAAGCTGAAGAGCTGAGCCGAGGAAGCATCTTCTCCCGGTCTGTGGTGTGTCTATAAGTACCGTCTTTTGAAACCTCGTCCGCGCGAGTTACCGAAAGTAACGGCTCCAAGCGCAGACGGTTGCGCGTTCATGGCACCTCGCGCACGCGAGTTACCAAAGGTGACAGCCAGTCCGTAGGGGCGGCAACGCCTACTCCCTTCTAACTCCTGCCATCTTCGGGTCGGTAGCAATGTGAGGTTGACTTTCCCTCCCAACCGATCTATATTGATCGTAGATGGAGACGCAGGAGCTCTCTTTCATGCGAAAGAGCGTCCTTCTCGTTCTCTTCATCCCAAGCGTCGAACGGGACGGTGTGACCAGGGTGGACCAGGACTACTGGGTGGAGGTCATCTCGTTCGCGAAGAACCCGTGGTCATTCACTGTTAATGAGCAAGCGAAAGATCGATACCGACAAGATCGCGAGAGGGCTCAGAGCCGGCAAGAGAGGAACGGTCTACCCGACAGGAGGATATCCCGGCGCCGCACAGCTCACCGCGGAAGTCCAGGCGCGTTTTCGAGTTCCTCCCGGGGGCGGCCGCGCGACGGATCCTGCTTGGAGTGACAAACGGCTCGTCCCCATTGCTCCTCGTACGCTCAAGCGCCTCGAGCGCATCGCCAAACGACTCCATGAAGAAACGGGAGTTCGAGTCGAGCCCATGCAGCTTGCGGCCATCCTTTTGGAGACGACCATCGAGAACATCGGAGCCGAAGACGCCGAGAGACTGGTGACGTCGCACCGGAGAAGCGATCGCTCCTGACCTGTGGTCCTGGGTCGCCTCGATTGCCTCTACGCCTTGCGGAGGAATCATGTCCGTGAGAGTTATGGCAAGTTCGTGCTGTTGCACCTAATCGATACTTTCTCGCTTCTCAAAACGCCAGAGGAGAAGCGGCAGTTCGAAGAACTGAAGAAGAAGCCCGAGTATCACCAGGCAGCAGCATTCCGAGTCCAAGGCACCCCGCCTCCACGGCTTACGCTGTGCCTTCTAGCATGAAAGGACCCGCACCTGCGATGGACGCATTGACTACTTTCTGACATCAGTAGTCCAATATACTTATCTATCCTACTTGGCATCCTCTAACATATAGGATAAAATGGCGGATATTGAAGGTGATTCCAAGGAGGGAGCCATGAAGGGAAAGCTTTCGGCCACCGTTGAAGGGCCGTTGCTCGAGTTTCTGGATTCTCTTCCAGGCAAGACGCGCTCCGAAAAGCTGGAGCGTGTCCTGAAGAAGTTCCGGGAGCTCGAAGCGGAAAGGCTCCTCCGTCATCAGTTGGGCGAGTTCCGCGAGGACGACGAGGAATGCGAGCGGGAAGCCTGGGAGCAAACGGTGAGCGAGGCTATGTGGAAAGAATAAGGCGTGGCGATATCTGGATCGTCGAGCCCGTCGGATTTCCGAAGCCAAGACCGGCCCTTGTGATAAGCATCAACCCCATCAACGACCTCCGACCGGACATCCTTTTGATCCCGATCACCACCAAGCCTGGTCCGCTGAGGGTACCGCTCACACAACCGCAATCGGCGACGGGCCTTCAAGAAACGAGCTACGCCAAATGTAAGTCCTTGGGCCCCGTTCACAAGACACGACTTAAAAAGCGTATTGGCCGAGTCTCTGGTGAGCAGATTCTGCATGTCGAAAACGGCGTCCGGAAGGTCCTCGGCCTGTAGATCTCTCCTGCCGAGCCGAGCTTTGAAAGGAAGTGGTTTGAGTACTTCGCATAGCGCGTCGGCCACCGAGGCGAGAGCCGTCCGGGTCTGGGTCGAAGGCCGAACGGTGTGGATCGCCCTCGAAGATGGCAGGACCGTCGGCTTCCCCGCTGACAAATTCCGCCTCTTACGCGACGCGACCGAGGAATCGCTCGCCAAAGTCAAGATCGAACAACGAGGCAACGCTCTCCGTTGGGACGACCTCGATGAGGATCTTACCGTCGAGGGCATCTTGGCAGGCCGGTGGCAAATGTAGTTTGGCAGGCCCGAACTCCTTCCGGAACGAGTAACTGAAACTAAGTACCGGAACGCCTGCCACTGCGCTGCGGTTGGCAAGGTTTTTGGGCAACTCGCCGGCCTTCTGGATGAATCTGCAACTGCGGTGGGAACTCTACCATGCGAAGCAAACAGAAGCCGAGGAGCTTCGTAAGATCCGGCGCGCGACGGCCTCCGTCAATTAGATTGTGACGCTCTGGTCGCGCAGAGCCGACAGACCTTAGGTTTGCGTGCCGAGCTGGAGGCGATCAGCCGCGAAGACGATAGGCCGGTCAGCGACATCGTCCTGGAGTCGCTGCGTCGTTATGTCGCGATCCGCCAATTCCGCCGTCTCAGGGGCAAGGTCTTGCCGTTTGCGAAGCACAGGGCCTCCTGACCGACGAGGATGTGTTCCGCGCGTTTTCATGAGGCTGGTCCTTGACTCGAACGTCGATCGCCGTCCCCCCTCACCTTCTGGCTCCGGCAAGCTCGACGAAGGCATCGAAGCCGAGTTTCTTGGACCCGTTATTTGAGAGCAGTCCCGTCGAGCCCAGCTCCTCTCCAAGCTCGGGAAGGTGCACGTCGTGGAGGAGCGACCAGGCAAGCACGCTTGGCCTCACATCCTTCATGAGCTCCGGAAGTCTTTCGATGAATGCAAGCTGAGACTCCTCGCTCCCGCGGCCCCGGCTCGCCATCCGATTTCCATGAAGATCACTTCGTCGGAGCTCCGGAGGTGGCGAGAGACCTTCGTGTAATAGTCGAGCGGGATCTCGACCGGGGACGAAAAGTGGCCCGCCGGATAGCTGGTGAAGGCAACCAAGTCCAACTCGGGGCGGAAAACGTCTATCAGCTTGCTGTGTTCTTGGATCGCATCCGGCTCCGAGGCGTCCATGATCTGAAAGGAGTCCCACTGAAACGAAACAAACACCTTGGTATCTGGAGAGATCTCCTTGATGACGGGATAGAGTTTCTTGTAGACATGGGCGAAGTACAGGTATTCCTGAATGTCCTTGAACGCGAGAAAGTTGATCTCCGTGGCCAGACAGAGATACGGCGGCTTGAGCTTCGCAAGGCGGATGGCGGTCTCGATGAAGGGCCCACTCACCAACTCGTTCGAAAACGACGGCTGTCCTTTCACCCGCTCGAGGACGGAGCTTGGTGGGTCGTATTCACTCCTGGTACCTTCGGGCGCCATGGGACTAACGGCAACCATCGGCGTCAGCCGGTGCTCCTTACTCCGTTCGAGCATGCCCTCGGCCACCCGGTCGAGATCGGCTTCGCTCCATTGATAGATGAAGACCGCAAAATCCCCCACCTGCTTTCCTAACAGGAGCATCTCTTGCACGTCCTGAAGCGTATGCTGCGGAAAGTTTTTCGGCGTGAGCGCGACGCCGGTGCGCAGGAGCGAGCCCCCCGCAACACCTTCGATGACCGAAGCGCCCGCAAGGAAAGATCCGCAAAGGCAGATCGAAGGAAGGGCCGTTCGGAGACGCCCCGCGAGATCCACAGCCACCGTCAAGACTCCCCCTCTTCCATCGGCTCACTCCTGCTCCGATTGTAGGGCATGTGCGAGACCGGCCCCAAGTCGAGCTTTTCGCGCCGCAACGAGCCTCCACGCATGGTTTGCAGTTCTGGATCGGCGACCGAGTAACCGAAGGTAGTGTGATGACACCTGACCCGGGCGAGTTACGAAACCACCGTCCCCGGGTGGATGTAAGGTGGATGTATGCCTGCTTGACAAGTGCAATACATATCTGCTATCCGGGCGCAAAGCCAACTCAGATAGAGGACCCATGAAAGGGCCAAATCCCCCGTCTCTTTCCTCGGCGTCTCCGGAGCACGTGTCGGTTGCACCCCGCCTGAGG
>JBOGJF010000508.1:0-13271 GCA_050747785.1 Vicinamibacteria bacterium | reverse complement strand
GGCAGGACATGATCGATATTTAAGCAATGATCCGAGAGAACAGCACGTCATGGACCAGAACTAGATGGTAGCTCCTCTCCTGCGATAGACTCCTTTCGACCTGGACGGTGAGGGGAATCATTCTCGGCCGGTCGCCCAGCGTTCCCTTGATGGCCGTGTAGCGATCCTGCAGCCACGTCCCCACGGTCGGCCCGGAGCTCGACAGCTTGAACGAGCTGTACAAGCTGGGAAGGATCAGATGAACGTTGGCGCGCGTCATCGGGTATTCGATCGGGCCCAAGTTGAACAGGGGATGGCCGAAGGCGTAGACGGCACCGGTGAGAGGATCGACGTAGGTCACCGTCCCGGTCGCGCTCACGTCCATGTCTCCGGTGATGAGCCCGACCCCCACCGCGTCACCGGGCTTGAGGGAGTCTGCGGTGGCGGCACTCTCGATCGAAGGCGGCGTCGCGGATCCCGCGCCCGACTGCAGAGTGCGATGGGGAGCCATCGCCCCTCCCAGTAAGGGTTCCATTCCCAAGGCGCGCAACAACGGCGCGGCGATATCGAACGTTTCCGGCAGGAACCCGTTGATGGATGCCGGTGTGGCGATCGGGGAGAGCAGCTTCCCGAGATACGGCTGCAGGCCGTTGACCCCGGTCATGGAAGTGCCTTGGATCGCAACCGATCGAAGCCCGGCTGGTGCGATATCCCGCAGGCGTTCCGGAGTCACCGGGAACTCCAATCGGGCGGCGCGTTGGCGCCGAGCCGGGGTCGCGGTTGCGTCGATCATCTCGCCGATCGGCGTGATCCCGGCGATCGCTTCCTTGGAGAACGGAAAGGAATAGGAGACCGCGCCCACGAGCTTCCCGCCGATGTACACCGGGCTTCCGCTCATCCCGGCGATGACGCCGGTCTCGGACAGGGGACCTCCTTCGAGCTTGGCCAGGATGAGGTCTTGATTCGGGCCGTAGTTACGGAGCACGCCGAGGATCGTGGCCTTGAAGGTCTCGACGCGCTCGCCGTCGAAGACGGTATGTCCCTCGCCGACCATTCCGGGCTCGATCGCGTCGACCGGTAGGGTTTCGACCGCGAGCGGAGCAGCCGAGCCTGACGAGACCGCGGCCGAGAACAGGAGCAACACAAGCCCGACGAGACGCGAGCCCTTGGGCGCGCGCTTGGAGAGTGGAAAGCTCATGTCTTGAGTCCTCTGAAACTTGCGGCGACGGGAATGGGATACGCTTGGGGGCACCACCCATACGTTCGCCATCTATCTTTAATGATAGCGCAAAAATGATAGCTCAAGGACTCGGATGGGGTCAACGCGTCTGCCCAGAGATGAGCGTGGGCCAGTCACACGTCGAGGGGCCTCAAGGCCTACAGCGTCATCGCGCTCGGGACGTCTTCAGGCCGGCGGGGCGGGTCCCGCGGGGGGAATGGTCCTCAATTTCGCCGGGAGCTCGATCGTCGGCCGGGACCGACGGTCGGACCGCGTCGTCCATCGTCGAATCGCGGCGTTGGCGGCGCGGATGCCGGAGGACATTCCTTTCAGAATCGCAACGCCCAGCTCGGGGTCGGTCCGTAGACGAGCCTGGAAGTCTTCGTGACGGATGATCCAGAGCCGCGTGGGTTCCACCGCGGTGGCGGTGGCGAAGTGCGCTTCGGAGTAGAAGAGTGAGAGGGCTCCAAAGTGCTCGCCCGGGCCGAGCCGCGCGAAGGTTTGACGACCGAAGTGCAGGCCCTCCCTCGAGATCTCGACGCATCCCTCCTCGAGCATGTACAGGTGATTCTCGACTCGCCCCTCGGAGAAGAGAACGCCGCCTTCTTCGACCGAGCAACCGACCGCCATGTCGACGAGCGTTTGGAGATGGGACTGGCTCAGTGATTCGAAGAAGACGACAGATCGCAAGACCCGTTTCATGTTTGCGGCGCGCATCGATTTGGAGACCCCTGCAGGACGCGGAGAAGCTTTTTCCTATATAGCACCCGGCCGGCGGCGAATTCAAGAAAAGATGAGCGTCAGAATCTAAAAAAAACGGACACCAAATGGACACCAAGATGTCACTTGACAGGCAAAAGACAGAGGTGTTAGCGTCTTACAGTCTGGGTAGAAGTAGGGAAAGCGAATGAACTGCAAAACGGCTGTAGAATCGAGAGCGCTCGCGATGTCACCCTCTCGTTTTGCGGACTGCGCCTGCCCTACTTGCCTTTACGGGCATCTGACCCTTCATAGGCACCATTATTACTGGGCCTAGCTAGGTACCCCGCCGACGGCCCAACAGATTGTCGGGTTGTCGGCGCTATCGATAGGGGGCCTGGTGGAGGGAAGATGCCAGCAGGTCTTTCCTCTTCAGGTTTCCTGAAGAGGTTTTTTTTTGGCACGAACCAAAGTGACTCGGGTCGTCGCCGCGGTCATGGCCCCTTCCATGGCGGAGACGCTGCGCGCCGTCGAGGCATCCACCGGCGGCGCCGATTTGATCGAGCTGCGGGTCGACGCTATCCGCGATCCGGACTTGGAAGCGCTCCGGCTTGCCGACTCGCGTCCCCTCATCTTTACCTGTCGTTCTCCCCGTGAAGGGGGCGTATTCCGCGGCTCGGAGACCGAGCGGCGAGAGATTCTGCGCCGGGCACTGGAGCTCGGTTTCGATTACGTCGATATCGAGCTCGATACCATCGACCATGCGTTGCGGGACATCGAGACCTCGTCGCGTCTCATTCTCTCCCACCACGCGTTCGATAGTCTTCCCGACGATCTCCCCGGATGGGTCGACCGTGCCGCAGACTGGGGAGCCGACGTCCTGAAGTTGGCGGGACGCGCCTCCTCGCTAGCCGATGTGCTCCGGCTGGGAGAAATCGGCCCCGCGGCGCACGATCGGGGTCTCGCCTACGCGCCCATCACCATGGGCCCAGCCGGGGTTGCCGGGCGGGTGCTCGCCTCGCGCCTGGGAGCGGAATGGACGTATGCGGCGGCACGAGGTCTTACCGCTACCGGACCCGGCCAGCTCGATCTCGACGAGCTTCTGGAGCGCTACCGTTTCCGATCCATCGATGCGTCGACCCAGATCTACGGCATCGTCGGCCTTCCGGTGCAGGGGAGCTTGTCCCCGGTCATGCACAATGACTCCTTTGGGCGGCGGGGACTGAACGCGGTTTACGTTCCTTTCGAGGAAGAAGAGCTCTCAACCTTCGTCGAGGCCGCGAAGGATCTGGGAGTCGCCGGCCTGTCGGTCACGCGGCCGTTCAAGGAAGCCATCCTCCCTTTTCTCGACGACCTCGACCACGACGCAAAGGCGATCGGAGCGGTAAACACCGTGTCGGTTCGCAAGGGCAAGTGGCTGGGTTTCAACACCGACGCGGAAGGCGCCGTGCGCCCTATCGCGCGTCGCATGAGGCTCGCGGGCAAGCGGGCGGTGATCCTGGGAGCCGGCGGCGCCGCCCGAGCGGCGGCGGTCGGTTTGAGAAGGGCGGGTGCCAAGGTCGTCGTGCTGGCTCGTAATCCCGCGCGCGCGAAGGCGGTGGCCGACGTTGCCGACGGAGACGCGGGCGGCCTCACGGAGCTCGCGCGTCGACCGTGGGACATCTTGATCAACGCAACGCCGCTTGCGAGCGGCTTGCTCGAACGGGGTCGAGAACCGGAATCTCTTCGACCCGGCGCGGCGGTTCTAGACATGGTGTACGAACCGCAGCAGACCGAGCTCCTCGAGGCGGCGCGACAACGAGGAGCGATGGCGATTCCGGGTTTGGAAATGCTCGTGGCACAGGCCGTTCGTCAGGCGGAGATCTGGACCGGCTCGCCGGCCAGCGAGGAGTACATGGAGCTCGCCGCTCGTGAAGAGCTCAGCCGGCGCGCCAAAGGGCTCGAGCGCGTCTCGACGGAGGAGCGCATTTCGAGAAAGTCGGCACCATGAGTGAACGAACGAATCTCCAGATCCCTTCGGGAGTGCAATGCTTCTATGGACGGGAGGCCCGGCTGCGCCGGGATGTCGAGCGCGTCGTCGGAGACGTGTTCGCCGGCTGGTCCTACGAAGAGATCATCGTCCCGCTCTTCGACTACTTCGATGTGTTCGCGCGCGGGGGCGGCCCGGGCCTCAACGACTACATCTATCGCTTCATTGGGCGCAATGGAGAGCTCCTCGCCTTGCGGCCCGATTTCACGGCGCTCGTTGCGAAGGTCGTGGCCTCCCGAATGACCGATCGGTCGTTGCCTCTGCGCCTCTTCTATAGTGGGGAGGTTCTTCGCTACCAGCCCCCCAAGGCGGGACAGCAGAAAGAGCTCTTCCAGATCGGTTTGGAGCACTTCGGCGACGGGTTGGAGGCCGACCTGGAGGTGCTCCTCGTCGCCTTCGAGGCTCTCGATCGGGTGGGTGCGAACGACGCGGTCGTGACCCTCGGACACGCGGGCTTCGTGAACGGCATTCTCGAGGAATCCGGGGTCGCTACCGAGACTCGCCCCGGACTGCTCGAAGCCATCCGCAGCCGGGACGCGCATCGCGTGACCGGTATCCTCGGCGGGCAGGCTCCGGTGGCAATGATGGAGGCAATGAGTTTGTTCGGGGGAGCCGACGTGCTGGAGCGGGCGGCGGTGATCGCGAAGCACCCGACGAGCCGAGCCGCGGTGGAGCGCTTGGAGGCTCTTTGGAGCGAGCTCGAGACGCTCGGGCTTGGTGACCGCGTGCAGTTGGATCTAGGAGAGGTGAGGAGCTTCGACTATTACACCGGCATGGTCTTCGAGATCTATGGCCCCGGCATCGGTCTGGAGCTGGGCGGGGGTGGTCGCTATGACTCGCTGCTCGGGAGATTCGGCTTGCCCTGGCCCGCCGTCGGGTTCTCCCTTTCGCTCGATCGGTTGGCGCAGAGAGTGGATGACCGGATACCGGATATCGCCGAGGAGCCTCCCGCAACGTCCGTCAAGCTCAACAAGGAACGCTCGCGCGGACTCGCGGAGGCGCTCAGGCTCAGGAAACAGGGCGTGAAAGTGAGGATCGATTGAGCGACGCGATCACACTCGCCCTACCGACCGGAAGGATCTTCGGCGAAACGGTCGACCTTCTCACGCGCTCCGGATTCACTCTTCCCGAAGACATCAAACAGGCGAGAAGGCTCCACATCACGAACGGAGAGCACCAATCCTCCGTCCTGGTCAAGGACCGCGACGTCCCCACGTACGTCGAGCACGGCGTGGTCGACGCCGGTGTCGTGGGGCACGATGTCCTTGCGGAGATCCATCCCGACGTGTACCAGCCCCTCGATCTCGGAATCGGCCGTTGCGAGATGGTCGTGGCGCGGAAAAAACAACAGCCGAAGGGCGCCTACCGCGATCTGCCTATAGTTCGGGTGGCAACGAAATATCCGGAAGTGACGTTCCGACACTTCCATGGACACGGCATTCCGGTGGAGGTGATCCTGCTCTCGGGCTCAGTGGAGCTCGCACCCATGCTGGGACTGGCCGATTGC
The DNA here is from genome assembly GCA_050747785.1 of Vicinamibacteria bacterium. Lineage (GTDB taxonomy): Bacteria > Acidobacteriota > Vicinamibacteria > Marinacidobacterales > DATDRI01 > CBDANW01. The sequence goes on along the minus strand of JBOGJF010000508.1, from coordinate 7,838 downwards.
ATCGTCGACCTGGTGCAGACCGGCAAGACGCTCTCGGCGAACGGTCTCACGGTGGACGAGGTTCTGTTTCAAAGTACCGCTCGTCTCATCGTCAACCGCGCCAGCTTTCGACTGAAGGGGCGGCTGGTCAGCCAGTTCGTCGCGTCGCTCGCGAAGGAGGTGAGCCGGTGATCCGCGTTTTCGAAGGCGAGGCGGCGTTTCTCGCCGAGCGAGGTGACCAGCTCCTGGGCGCCGGTGATCTCGGCGGTGAGATCCGGCGGCGCGTGGAATCGATGGTCGCGCGGGTCCGCGCGGAAGGCGATCGTGCTTTGGTGGCGTTCGCCAAGGATCTCGATGGGGTCGAGCTCGCGGAGAGCGAGATCCGAGTGAGCGCCGAGACGATCGAGCGGGGAGCGCGTGAGACACCCGAATCGGTCCGTGCGGTGCTGCAAAACGCGGCCGCCAACATCCGACGCTTTCACGAGTGGCAAAAGGAGTCGAGCTGGAGCTTCGAGCTCGAAGACGGGACTCTCCTGGGGCAAAAGGTCACGCCTCTCGCGACCGTGGGCGTCTACGTGCCCGGGGGGCACGCCGTCTATCCTTCGACGGTTCTGATGAACGTCATTCCGGCTCAGATTGCCGGCGTCCGCCGGCTGGTCGCGTGCACACCTCCCGGGACGATCGAAAAGGCCCCGGCGCTCGCCTATGCGCTCGAGCTACTCGGAGTCCGGGAAGTGTACCGAATCGGCGGGGCGCAGGCCGTCGCTGCCATGGCGTACGGCACGGCGACGGTCCCTAGAGTGGACAAGATCGTGGGGCCTGGCAACGCCTACGTCACGACGGCCAAGAGGCTTCTCTACGGAACGGTCGGAATCGACTCATTGGCCGGTCCGAGCGAGATCGTGGTCTTGGCCGACGACACCGCCGACCCCGCTTACGTGGCCGCCGATTTGCTCTCTCAGGCCGAGCATGGCTCGGGAGACGAGAGCGCTATCCTGGTCAGCACGTCGAAGGATCTGGTGAAAAGGGTGCAGGAACAGATCGAGAGACAGTTATCCGATCTACCGCGGGCTTCCGCGATCCGAGAGGTCCTGGAAAAGCACGGCGCGGCGGTGGTGGTCCCCGATCGAGCGGGCGCGGTCTCCGTCGTGGACAAGATCGCCCCCGAGCACTTGGAGATCATGATGGAAGATGCCGACGCGATCGCTCAAAGAGTCGGCAACGCGGGCGCCATCTTCGTCGGGCCGAGCTCCCCGGTTCCCATCGGAGACTTCTATGCCGGGCCGAACCACGTCCTCCCCACAGGAGGAACCGCGCGCTTCGCCTCGCCTCTAGGCGTCTATGACTTCATCAAGCGATCGAGTCTCGTTCGTTACAGCCGAGAGCGATTGCGGCGGGACCGTGAAGACATTGAGGCCTTTGCGCGGACGGAGGGCTTCGAAGCGCACGCTCGGTCGGTATCCGTGAGGTTCCGCCAATCATGAAAGAAATGAAAGAGACGAAAGAGTCGATTCTGTCCCGATTGCGACCCGAGGTGCGCGCGCTTCGCCCCTACAGCCTGGAAGCCCGGTCGGCCTCGGTCAAGCTCGATCAGAACGAGAACACGATGGATCCGCCCGAGCCCATCCGACGCGGCATCGAGGAGGTGCTCTCTCGGTTGTCGGTCAACCGATATCCTCCGACCAAGCCGGCGGAGCTGAAAGAGGCCTTGGCCGAGTTGAACGATTGGTCGGCCGAAGGTGTGGTGGTGGGAAACGGGTCCAACGAGCTCCTGCAGATGGTCGCTCTCTCGACGTTGGAGCCAGGCAAGAAGGTCGTCCTTCCATCTCCCTCGTTCGCCGTCTACTCCTTGGTGGCTCGCGTCCTGGGGGCACGGCTCGTCGAAGTGCCGCTCCGCGACGATCTCAACTACGACATCGACATGTTTCTCGAGACCGTGGAGCGAGAACAGCCGCCGCTGGTTTTTCTTTGTGCGCCCAACAACCCGACCGGCTCGGCGCTCGCAACCGAAGACGTGGAGCGCGTCGCCGAACGGTGTCCGGGAATGTTGTTGGTGGACGAGGCTTATTTCGAGTTCGGTGGGTCGGTTTCGCGAGAGCTCCTGCCTTGCTTTCGTCATCTGGTCATCTGCCGGACGTTCTCCAAGGCGATGGGTCTCGCCGCGCTTCGCATCGGCTACATGCTCGCGCATCCGGAGATCGCGACCGAACTCGCGAAGGCGCAGCTTCCTTTCTCGCTCAACAGCTTCTCGCGGGCGGCCGCGCTGGTGGTGTGTCGGCACTACGATCTCGTTCGGTCCCAGGCGGAGGCGATCGTGAGGGAACGAGACGCGCTCTTCGAGAAGCTCGGCGCATTGCCGGGGATCCGCCCCTATCCCTCCAAAGCGAACTTCATCTTGTTCCGATGCGATCGAGGCTCGGCGGCCGTCTTTGCCGGCCTCTTGAAAAGAAGCGTGCTGGTGCGTGACGTCAGCGCCTATCCCAAATTGAGCGACTGCCTGCGGGTCACGGTAGGTACGGCGGCGGAGAACGCGCGTTTCGTCGGCGCGCTTCGCGAGACATTGGAGGAGCTGTCATGAAAGCGGATTCGATGAACTCGATGACTAGGGGCAAGCGAGTGGCCGAGAGCCGGCGCACCACCAAGGAGACGTCGGTCGAGATGCTGCTCGCGCTCGACGGTAACGGCAAGGCCGAGATCGCAACGGGGATTGGGTTCCTCGATCACATGCTGGAGCTCCTCACGCATCACGGTCGCCTCGATCTCTCGGTTCGCGCTAGGGGAGATCTCCACGTGGATTTCCACCACACGGTCGAGGACGTCGGGCTCGTCCTTGGCGATTGCCTGGAACAAGCGCTCGGGGACAAGGCGGGAGTCAACCGTTTTGGATTGGCCTACGTGCCCCTGGACGAGGCGCTCTCCCGCGTCGTCGTGGATCTGTCTGGCCGTCCCTACCTCGATTGGCGCGTTCGGTTCACCTCCGACCGAGTGGGAGATTTTCCGACCGAGCTCTTCCAGGATTTCTTTCGTGCACTCACGGATCGCTCCAAGGTCACGCTCCATGTGGAGACCTTGCACGGGGACAACAATCACCACATCATCGAGACCGTGTTCAAGGCATTCGCGCGCGCGCTGCGCGAGGCCACCCGTCTTAGCGGAAGCGGGGGCATTCCTTCCACGAAGGGGACGCTGAAGGATTGATATGGCGGAGAGCCTGATCGTCGTGGACTACGGTGTCGGCAATCTGGGCAGTATTGCGCGCGCCTTCGCGCGCATCGGCGCGCCCAGCAAGCTCTCGGCTGACGTCGAGGAGGTCCGCCGTTCGAAGCAGCTCGTCCTGCCGGGAGTGGGTCATTTCGGGGAGGCGATGAACAACCTGCGCGCGCGCGGCTTGGAGCGACCGCTGCGGGATGCGGTGGAGGCGGGGGCCCATCTGCTCGGCATCTGCGTCGGTTTCCAGATGCTGTTCGAGGGAAGCGAAGAGGCGCCGGGTGTCCCTGGATTGGGACTTCTACCTGGTGAGGTACGCCGCTTCACGACGTCGCGCCCGGTGCCGCACATAGGTTGGAACCAGCTCGACCCGCAGGGAAGCACGCCGCTTCTGGAAGGCGTTGCGACCGGAGATTACTTCTATTTTCTCCACTCTTATTACGTGAAGCCGCGACGGGAGGAAGTGATCCAGGCCAGCACCGACTACGATCTGATCTTTTGCTCGGTGGGGGGGGCCGGCCGCGTGGCGGGCATCCAGTTCCACCCCGAGAAGAGCCAGCAGCTCGGTCTCCGGGTGCTCACGAACTTCTGGCGGCAGAGCCCGGGAAGATGACCATCATACCGGCCATCGACATCGAAGGTGGAAAGTGCGTGCGTTTAGTCCGCGGCGAGCCGGGCACCGCGACGGTCTTCAGCGAAGACCCGGTCGAGGTCGCGCTCGCCTGGCAAGAGCAAGGTGCGCGCCTCATTCACGTCGTGGATCTCGATGCCGCCTTCGAAGGGACGGCGGGCAATCGCCCGGCCATCTCGCGCATCGTCGAAGCGGTTCGCGTCCCGGTTCAAGTCGGAGGCGGTGTGCGGAGCTACGCCGACTTCGAGGGGTTGCGAGGCGCGGGCGTAGCACGGGTCGTCTTCGGCACCGCCGCGGCCAAGAGCCCGTCGGTGGTGCGGCAGGCGCTCGCGAGCGATGCCGCGAGCGTAGTCGTGGGAATCGACGTGAGAGGCGGCAGGGTCGCCGTCCGGGGCTGGCGGGAAGATTCCGAGCACGGGCCCATCGAGCTCGGCCAACGCTGGTTCGGTGAAGGGGTGACGACCTTCGTCTACACGGACATTTCACGAGACGGCGTCATGACCGGGCCGAACGTCGAAGCCGTGCGCCGGTTCGCCAGGGAGACCGGGGCGCGGGTCGTCGCCTCGGGTGGCATCGGCTCACTCGAGGACCTCCGCCGGCTGCGGGCCGCAGAGGCGGACGGGGTCGAGGCGGTCATCGTGGGACGAGCCCTCTACGAGAGGATCTTTACCTTGACCGAGGCGATGGAGATCGCCCGAGTCGCCAATGGGTCGCTGAGCGCGAATTGAGATGTTGGCCAAACGCATCATCCCTTGCCTGGACGTCGATCGAGGCCGCGTGGTCAAGGGCGTCCGTTTCTTGGATCTCGTCGATGCCGGCGATCCCGTCGAGGCGGGTGCCCGTTACGATCAGGAAGAGGCGGACGAGCTCGTGTTTCTCGACATCACCGCCTCCCACGAAAAGCGAGAGATTCAAAGAAAAATGGTCGAGCGCGTCGCCGACACGCTCACCATCCCGTTCACGGTCGGTGGGGGCATCGGCTCGGCGGATGATATGAAGGCGATCCTGGAAGCGGGCGCGGACAAAGTGGCGATCAACACCGCCGCGGTGGAACGGCCGGAGATCCTGAGCGAGGGTGCGCGCCGATTCGGGCGCCAATGTGTGGTGCTGGCGATCGACGCCAAACGATCGAATGGTGGGTTCGAGGTCTTCACCCACGGCGGGCGAACGCCGACCGGGATCGACGCCATCGCCTGGGCGAAGCGTGCCGAGGAGCTGGGAGCGGGGGAGATCCTGCTGACCAGCATGGATCGCGACGGTACGGAGCTGGGATACGACCTCACGCTCACGCGCGCGGTCTCGGAGGAGGTCACCATCCCGGTCATCGCCTCCGGGGGGTGCGGTCGCCTGGAGCACCTCGAAGAAGCTCTGACCCAAGGGAAAGCGAGCGCGGTCCTCGCGGCCTCCATATTTCATTTCGGGACGTATCGGATTCGGGACGCAAAGGCCTTTCTTGCGGAGCATGGAGTCCCCGTCAGGGTGACGAGGCGATGAAGCGAGAAGACGGCACGGCGAAACTAACCTTCGACGAGAAGGGTTTGATCCCCGCGGTGGTCCAGCACGTCACCACGGGTCGTGTCCTCATGGTGGCCTTCATGAGTCGGGAGAGCCTCGACAAGACGATCGAGACGGGCGAGGCGCATTTCTGGTCCCGGAGGCGGAACGAGCTCTGGCGAAAGGGTGCCACCTCGGGAAACGTGATGAAGGTCGTCGAGATTCTCGCCGACTGCGACGCGGACTGCCTGCTGCTGCGGGTCTCGCCGGCCGGGCCCGCCTGTCACACCGGCGAGCCGAGCTGCTTTTTTACCGTGCTGGCGACAGCCGAGGAGCAGGCCGCCGAGACGTCTTTGTCCGAGATCTTGGGCGAGCTCTCGGAGCTGATCCGTGACCGGAAGGAGAAACGGCCGGAGGGCTCGTACACGACGAAGCTCTTCGCGGGAGGCATCGACCGAATCGCAAAGAAAGTCGGAGAAGAGTCGGCGGAGGTCATCATCGCGAGCAAGAACCGGGATCCGGAAGAGCTCTGCCGTGAGTCCGCCGACCTTCTCTACCATCTCTTGGTTCTTTGGGAGCAAGCCGGAATCTCGCCGTCGAGAGTAGGCGAGGAGTTGAAACGAAGAAGGCGCTGAATTGGCTCGCAAGAAGAAGCTCGGCATCCCTGACATTGATGTCTGGCGCGATCGGATCGACGCCATCGACGATCGGCTGTTGGTGCTCTTGAACCAACGGGCCAAGTGCTCCATCGAGATCGGCTGGATCAAGAGGGCGCACGATCTCGAGATCTACGTCCCGGCACGGGAGGTTCAGATTCTAAGGCGGATGTCGCGCGCCAACCGAGGGCCCTTACGCGAGGAGTCGGTTCGTCGGCTGTTCGAGAGGATCATCGATGAATCGCGAGCCACCGAGCGCGTCGCTTGCAGCAATCCGGAATTCGAAGAGGGAGAACCGGAGGTTGTCAAGAAGCGTGTCGCGAAGCGAGACGCGCAGTCCGATCGTGAAAACGTGGCGGCGCCCACGCAGAGCCGCTCGAAAAAATAAGAGAACGCAGGAGGATAGAGAGTCATGGTTATCGTAATGGAGCAAACCGCCAAGGAAGAAGAGATCCAGAAGGTTGTCGAGCGGCTGACGGAATGGGGCTACGACATACACCGCTCCACGGGTGCGACGAGGACCGTACTGGGTGCGGTGGGAATGCCGCGCACCGTGGCGGATCCGGCAGACCTGGAGGTTCTGCCCGGGGTTCGGGAGGTGATTCGCATCAGCGAGCCGTACAAGCTGGTGGGACGAACCTTCAAGCGCGAGGACACCATCATTCGCATCGGCGACCGATCGATAGGTGGTCCGGAGATCGTGACCATGGCGGGACCGTGCTCGGTGGAAAGCCGGGAGCAGATCCGGGAGATTGCGTCTCGGGTCCGGGAGGTCGGTGCCACCATCCTCCGCGGAGGCGCTTTCAAGCCACGCACGTCGCCCTACAGCTTTCAGGGGCTCGGGGCAGAGGGGCTCAAGTACCTGCGTGAAGCCGCGGACGAGAACGGCTTGCTCGTCGTCACGGAGATCATGGACGGCACGCAGATACCGATGTTCCTCGAGTACGTCGATATACTCCAGGTCGGCGCGCGCAATTGTCAGAACTTCAGCCTGCTCAAGGAGCTCGGGAAGGTGGACAAGCCGGTCCTGCTGAAGCGAGGCCTGTCCTCGACCATCGAGGAGTGGCTTCTCTCCGCGGAGTATTTGATGGTGGGCGGGAACCATCAAGTGATTCTCTGTGAGCGTGGAATCCGGACCTTCGAGACGTACACGCGCAATACGCTCGATCTGTCCGCGATTCCCATCGTAGAAAAATTGTCTCACTTACCGATCGTCGTGGATCCGAGCCACGGAACGGGCCGCCGCGATAAAGTCGTGCCGATGGCACGGGCAGCGGTGGCCGCCGGGGCGGACGGGCTCTTGATCGAAGTGCACAACGCTCCCGATAAGGCTCTTTCCGACGGAGCGCAGTCTCTCTATCCCGAGCAGTTTCGGCGACTCATGGAGGAGATCCGGATTATCGCGACCGCGTTGGGTCGTTCGGTGACGTCACCCGTGGAGCGAGCCGCCCGCTGAAGCCTGTGAAGCCTGTGAAGCCAATGAGGCCTATAAAGAAAGTAAAGCGCGTCGCCATCGTCGGGCTCGGCTTGATGGGCGGTTCTCTGGCCCTTGCCTTGAAGCGGGTCCGTCCGCGTTGGAGCCTCGTGGCCTGCGACCAACCCAACGTTTTGGACGAGGCGAGCAAACGATCCCTGGTCGACGAAGCGGAAGCCGACCCGCGAAAGGCGGTGCGTGACGCCGATATCGTCTTTCTCGCTTCGCCCGTCGAGACGATCGCCGGGCACGTGAGGACTCTCGCGACTGCCTTCGGGAAAGGGACCGTGGTCACCGACATGGGGAGCACTAAGCGACGGATCATGAAGGAGGCCGCGGCGCTACCCGAAGGAGTCGCGTTCATAGGAGGCCATCCGATGGCGGGGAAGGCGAGCTC
>JBOGJF010000507.1:0-1473 GCA_050747785.1 Vicinamibacteria bacterium | reverse complement strand
ATGTTGGGATGGTTCAAGGAAGCGAGAACCTGCGCTTCGCGGCTGAAGCGCGCCATGCGATCCGGGTCCTTGGAGAAAAGGTCCGGCAGAAGTTTCAAGGCAACGTCGCGGTTCAGCTTGGTGTCGGTGGCACGGTAGACCTCTCCCATGCCTCCCTGCCCGATCTTGTCGGTGATGCGGTAGTGCGCGATGGATTGCTCGACCATGATGGCGTGCTCTCCTAGTTCGTTCCTGTCGAGAAAGTGCGGCGAAGATCGTCGAACCAGTAAGTTACCAGGATAATGTGAGGACGCTCTGCCTGCTCTTCATCCTCGCCGCCGGGGAACATGACGAACCGCTCGCTGTCGGGTGCCACTTCGTAGTCGGCAAAAACGTTTCCGGCGAAGCCGATCCCTCCTCGCCCGCCGCGGAAATTCCCCTCGAACACCGCGCGCGGCGTCCCGGCACGAAAGGTGCCGGCACCGCTCTCGACGGCAGCCACCATGAGACCCTCGTCGGTTCGGTAGAAAAGCTCGCGCCCGTCGCGCGACCAGTAAGGGAAATTCCCTCCCTCGTTCGAGACCTGCCACTTGCCACCTCCCGGTGGAAATGGACGAACGTAGATTTCAGTGCGGCCGGACTCGTTGGAGTTATACGCTAGCCAGCGTCCGTCGGGAGAGAAGGCCCCGACGTTCTCTTGGAACGGAGTGCCCAGGAAAAGCTCGGGCTTACGTTCTCCCTCTAAAGGAAGAACCCACAGATCCCCTCCGTTCTCGGCGGTCCAATAGGTGATGAACCGCCCGTCCGGCGACCAGGAGGTCGCCCATCCGGAGGCGGGGAGATCGGTCAAACGCTCCGCCTCGCCCGATCCATCGGCTCGCTTGCGGTACAGACTCTCTACCCCAGCCCGATCTTGATTCGAGCTGAACACGATGAACTCCCCATCCGGAGACCATATCTGCTCGGTGTCGGAGCCTTCATCGAACGTCAGCCGCGTCGACACGCGGCGTTCCAGGTCGTAGACCCAGATGTCCCAGTTGCCATCTCGCAGAACGGTCAAGGACAACCGCCCGCCGTCTGGAGACAGCCTCGGGTTGGCGTAGCTTCCCGGCTCTTCCCAGAGCGGAGTCGTGTCCCCGTTTCTGTCCACCCACAGCACCGGATACTCGGGGACCGCCTCACCTCCCGTCACGTACGCGAGCCTTCCGTCCTCGGAGAAACTGTACTGAGCCCCACCTTGAGCGACGTCCCAAGAGACTCCTTGAACGACGGGAGCCGGCGATCCCGACACTTCGAGCCGTTCCAGATCAAACGGTACGGCAAAAAGGGTCCCCTGGTTGACGTACACGACGTGGCCTGAGGGAACGTAGCGACCGTAGGTGCCGCCACGCCGCACCACTTTGCGCTCGCCCGTCTCGAGTACCAGAACCTCGATATTCGCATTGTCGAAGTTGCCGACCGCCTGAGTATGGGAGGTAAAGAGCACCGCCTCGC
>JBOGJF010000506.1:0-2764 GCA_050747785.1 Vicinamibacteria bacterium | reverse complement strand
CTCTGGTGGGGAGCGTCACGTACGACGATCGACTGAACATTCATCTCGATGCCGAGGTCGACGGCAATCAAATGGACGGGACCTGGTTGGTGTACGAAGCCCAGTACCTGCAAGGGAGCTTTCGTGCTTGGAAGCAGCAGCCTTGATTCCTGGGCCTTGCTCAGGCCTGCCCTCGTAGATGCAGCGTGAAGAACTCCAGAATCTTCTCCATATAGAAAAGCGCGGCGTTCGGAAAGCGATCCAAGTGGAACACCGCTTCTCCCTGGTCTTCCTTGAAGACGAACTCCTGAAGAGGATAGTCGCGCGAATAGAGCGCCTTCAACCAGCCGACCTTGGTCGAGTAGGGAACGAGCGGATAGACCTCGCTGTGGAAGCTGAGCAGGGGCGCCTTCATCGCATCCACGAAGCGAATCGGAGACAGCTCTCGGTAAAGATCCAGGTGACCGCGTAGCGGGCCCAGCTCGCGCTCGAGGTAAGCGATACCCTCCGTGTTCGTTTCGAGATAGAGCGTCTCAAGATCGGGCATCGCCATCGCCTCGACGCCGCAGGCGAAGAGATCGGGATGCCGTCCCAGTGCCGCGATTGAAAGGAACGCTCCGTAGCCCACGCCCCATAAGCCCACTCCGCTGTCGCGGATCTCGGGACGCACGGTTATCGCCGCGACGCCGGCGACGAGATCCTCGAGGTCGCCGTCGCCCCAGTCGCCATCGTTCAAGTCCTGGAACTCGCGACCGAAGCCCGAGCTGCCGCGAAGATTGGGAACGAACACGGCGAAACCCTGTTGAGCCAGAAACTGCACGAACGGGTGCCAGCCGTTCGTCCACTGGGGGCTCCCGTGGGCATGTAGGATGAGCGGGACGGGTTCTTCGGGAGAGGCCGCGAGAGGGGAATAGAGATAACCCGAGATCGTACGGCCGTCCGGGCTCGCGTAATGCACCAGCTCCGGACGCGCCATCTTTCGGACGTCGATGGCCAGGGGTAGGCTATTGCTCAGCCGCGTGCGTCCTCCCGCTCTCTCGTAGAGCCAGACGTCCGGCGAGTAGACCGATCCAGAGAAGAGCGCGGCCAGGGTCTTTCCATCGGAAGACCACTGCGGGGTCTCGTAAACACCCGGGGCCGCCGTGAAGTTCCGACTTCGACCCTCGGCAACGGACGTCACCATGAGACGCATTGTCCCTTCCTCGTTCTCGACGTGCGCGACCTCGTGGCCGTCAGGACTCCAAGCCGGCTCCGTTTGTTCGGCCGGCTCGTTCTCGCCACCGGTGAGCCGCCGCGGTGCGCCGCCCGCGGCGGGCACGATGAAGATTGCGTTCCGGCCGTCGCGATCGGAAACAAAGGCCACTTCCCGGCTGTCAGGAGACCATCGCGGTGAGTGACTGTCGCCGTTCCATCCCTGGGGAAGCAAATCCCGCGGCTCGCCGCCTTCGGCGGAAACGACGGCGATGCGCCGGTTCACGTACTTTCCGCCGCGGGAAGTGAAGACGATCCATTTCCCGTCCGGTGACCAGCGCGGATCTTCTTCGTCCAGTGGGTCCCGGGTCAGCCGCACGGGTTTTCCGCCCTCGGCGGGAATCACCGAGACATCCCATCCCGTGTTACCGGCTGGTTGACGAGAGAGGAAGGCCATCCGTCGCCCGTCGGGGGACCAACGAGGTCGCCGGTCGTCGCTTTCGCCCCCGGTGAGCTGCCGAGCCGACTCCTTACCCGGTTCGGTGATGAAGATCTGCCAGCGGCCGGTGCGATCGGAAGTAAATGCAATCTCGGCTCCGTCGGGTGACCAGCTCGGATCGCCGTAGCGATCTTCTCCGCTTGCCACCGGGACGCTCTCTTGGTCTGGCCCCTCGATGACGGCGATCCCCGACTGACCGGTGATGGAAACAGTGACCGCCGCTCGCCTTCCGTCGGGAGCGAGCTCGAACTGCGTCACGGCGGGAAGGCGAACGATCCCCTCGATAGAAAGAGGCTCGAGGGGCTCGCTCGACTGCCGATTCAAGGCGCCCGCCCCGAGGGCGATGGCGGGTAGCACAGAACCCATCAGCAACCACCCGCTCATGCCCGAATCGTAACACGCGACCGGCGTCTGGCTAGGTTGAGTTTGGCACCCACGCTCACTGACGCCAGAAGCCATCCCAAGAGCCGGTGGTCGGGCGTCAGGAGGCGCGTTGGTGAGATGCTCGTGAGGCTCTAAAGGCAGGTAGTATAATGCCTATGAGCCTTCCACGCGGCAGACGAGACAAGACCTGCGATCGCCCATGAGCGTCATCGATTTCGAGACCAACCCCAGCCGATACAAACATTTGAAGCTCGCGATCGACGGCCCCGTGGCGACGCTCACGATCGACATTCAGGAAAGCGGTGGTCTCCGGCCTGGCTACGACCTGAAGCTCAATAGCTATGACCTGGGGGTCGACATCGAGCTCGCGGATGCCGTCGAGCGTCTGCGCTTCGGGCACCCGGAAGTCCGGGTGGTGGTGATACGGAGCGGCAAGGATCGCATATTCTCCGCCGGCGCCAACATCTATATGTTGGCGAGCTCTACCCACCCCTTCAAGGTCAATTTCTGCAAGTTCACCAACGAGACCCGCCTGGCGATCGAAGAAGCCAGCCGGGAGAGCGGCCAGCATTACGTCGCGGCGGTCAATGGCATCTGCTCCGGCGGCGGTTACGAGCTCGCGCTCGCTGCCGACGAGATTTTCCTCGTCGACGATGGAAATGCCGCGGTGGCGTTGCCGGAGGCTCCGCTGCTCGGCGTGCTGCCGGGGAC
>JBOGJF010000505.1:0-1972 GCA_050747785.1 Vicinamibacteria bacterium | reverse complement strand
GTGTCGAATAGGTATTGGGTCAGCTGGAGGTGACGCGGCTCGGCGAACCGCCCGGCGCAGATGCCGGTCATCCCCTCCTCGACCGAGCAAGGGGTGTTGGGCATCGCGCGCACGACCGGAGTCTCGGAAGGCAGGAACTTCTCGATGCTTTTCGTGGGGACCGACGCGGCAACCGAAATGACGAGCTTCGACTTCGTGACGGCAGGACGGATCTGCTCGCAAACCAGGCGAACGACCGCGGGCTTGACGCTCACCAGGACGATGTCCGCCGCCTCAGCCGCGGCCCTATTGTCGGTCGCGACCTTGAAGCCAAGCTCGCTGGTCAGCTGCTCGGCGTGCGCGGGATGAAGAACTGTCGCGATGGCGGTCTCCTTGGTGACCAGCCCTTTCTTCATAAGGCCATGAAGTAACAGGCTGCCCAGTTTTCCGAGACCCAGGATGGCAATTCTCTTCTTCGACAGATCTCCTACCACGATGCGCCCATCGTTACGCAGGATATTGCTCCTGTCAACACGATATCCAAACTGATGCCAGAAAGGCTGGAATGGAGCGGAGGCCTATTCGGCTCCGTCGTCGGCCATCGCCGTTGGACCTTGTTCCAACAAGGAGGCTCGCCTCATTCCTTCATCCCCGAAACGCTCGTGGATGGAATCGAGGGACGCGTTCAACTGCCGCTTCTTCTCATCGGGATGAAACAGCCGTAGCTGGCGCGGGGCGGTGTGTGTATCCTGAAGCCGCGAGGCGTAGACGCCCAAGAGACGCACCTTGTGGTCGCGCGACTTGAGCCGATTCAGCAAACGCAGCACCGTCCGGAATATCTCCTCCGCATCATCCGTCGGATCTGGAAGCGTTAGGCTTCGGGTCTCGGTGACGAAGTCTTCGTCGCGAAACTTGAGCGTGACCGTCCCGGCGAGGAAGTCCTGAGCGCGCAGGCGTCGTGCCACGGCTTCGGCGAGCGAGAGCAGCGTGCGGCGGATCTGCCCCGGATCGTCGGTGTCTTGCTCGAAGGTCGTTTCCTGGCCCAGTGATTTCCATTCGTGCTCGGGCGCCACGGGCCGCTCGTCGAGTCCCCGCGCCAAGCGGTGGAGCTGCTGCCCATGCTTTCCAAAGCGCTCGCCGAGCTCGGCCGGCGACAACCGCGCGATGTCCCGTATCTTGTAGATTCCGAGCTTGTGGAGCTCCTCAGCGGTTCGGGGACCGACCCCCCACAAGCGCTCTACGGGAAGACCGCTGAGAAAGACCTCCTCTTGCCCGGGCGTCACCTCGACCAAACCGTCTGGCTTCTCGAGGTCCGATGCGATCTTCGCGAGAAACTTGTTGGGCGCAATGCCGATGGAAGCGTTGAGTCGTTCTCGCGCTCGAATGCGCTTCTTGATTTCCATGGCGATCTCGCGACCAATCCCGTAGAGTTTGAGGCTTCCCGTTACGTCCAAGAACGCCTCGTCGATCGAGATCGGCTCGACCAGTTCGGTGAAATCCTTCAAGATCGCCATGATGCGGCGAGAGACCTCTCCGTACTTCTTCATGTCGCCGCGCAGGTAGACCGCCTGGGGACAGAGTCGATAGGCGCGGCCGATGGGCATGGCGGAGTGAAGCCCGAAGGCTCGCGCTTCATAAGACGCGGCGGCGACGACGCCGCGGCCTCTTCCCCCGCGGGGATCGGCGCCGACCACGACCGGCTTCCCTTGATACTCGGGGTGGTCTCGCTGCTCGACGGACGTATAGAAGGCATCCATGTCGAGGTGCAGGATCGTTCGCACGGAGTGCCCCTCAGGGAAGATACTTTTCGGGTATCGGCTCTCCGGGCCGCTCGCTATCCCAGAAAACCGTGCCGATCCACCACCGGTCGCCATCGTTCATGAGTTGGATGCTGTTGACGCCCCTGGTGAAGGGAGCCTCGCCCGGCGAATGGCGAGACTCGTAGGTGCTGAAGACGTGCGTCACGTGGCCGAAGGACTCGGAGGTGCGGGCG
>JBOGJF010000504.1:0-6669 GCA_050747785.1 Vicinamibacteria bacterium | reverse complement strand
GTCGTCACCCATGCCTACGACGCCGATGGAAATCGGGTTCGGACGGAGGTCACGCCATCGACCGGACCGCCAACCGTTACCAACTTCTTGGTCGATCCTTCCGGCGCCCTCAGCCACGTCGTCGCCGAAACGGATGAGTCGGGCAACCTCATCGCCCATTACGTAAGAGGCGTCGACGACCTTCTTTCCGTCATTCGCTTCACCGAAACCCGCTACTACCACGCCGATGGGTTAGGTTCCATTCGATTTCTGACTGATGAATCCGGCAACGCGGTAGACAGCTACGAATACACGGCGTTTGGTGAACTCTTAGAACACGATGGAACCGATCCGCAGCCTTATCAGTTCGCCGGGGAGCCGTTCGAGTCCAATGCGGGCTTCTACCACAACCGGGCACGGTGGATGGATTCCAGTGCGGGAAGATTTGTCAGTGTCGATCCTTTTCCCGGAGTCGTTGCCGAGCCATCTACTCTTCATCGGTACTCCTATGCACGGCAGGACCCTGTTAATCTCACGGATCCAACAGGTCTCTTGCTCAGCTGGAGGGACCTCTCTCTCGTTGGGATTAGGGCTCATCTCGTCATATCGTTGTATTATGCGGCCCTGGGGGCAGCAATCGATATCAGAATAGACGATGAAAACAAGCGCCGGCCCGACATTCGCTTTCACCAGGACGCCAGATTCTTCCCCGGAACCGCGGGCGAGGTATATGAAATTAAACCAGCCCGCGCTTACTCAAGGGGGCTTAGGCAAATCAATCGATATATCACGGGATTGCAGGTCGCGGATCCTACCGTCCTTTGGCGAGCGGGGACCACGATCGCTCCGGTGCCGCCATCTTGGCCGGGATACCTTGTCCATCCATTTGTTGCGAATACCACAATGTTTGTGACCCTCGAACCAGGCGGCATTATCACTTACCAGTTCAGTGGCTTACCGCTGGAAGTGACGCTGTTCGTGATTTCACTCGCATCAATCGCGATCTTGGCTAGTTCCGCGGGTACGGGCCTTAGCGCGACCGCTGGACTTGCTACGGTCAATGCGACACTCGGAGGGTTTTGACGCGTGAACCAAAGACCATTAGACCTTGTCTTCGAAGAGATCGTCCCGGAAGTTGGTCCCCATCTGAAGGTTGAGGAACTCTACATGGACAACGAGCCTCTGACAGACGTTTTTTTGTCCGAGCGGGGGGGGTTAGTGTGCCTCCGAAAGTCAGATAAGGCAGGAGACCTACTATATTTCGACAGCGTCACTTCACAACCCACGGTTTGGGTTTCCGATCCAGAGCTGCGATTTTCAAAGCTGTGCGGTTTTTCGGGTGAGAGAGTATATGCCTTTACCGAGAACAAACTCCTGAAGCTAGGTCCAAGTCGTATCGAAATAATGTATTCATGTTCAGCTCCGATACAAAATCCCACCCTAAGCCCAGACGGTACTCGCATAGCATGGGTGGAGGGAAATCGGTGGCGGGGGCGAGTGCTCGAAACGCGGAATCTGGACGAGAATCGTCCAATTGCAGTGGGGACTTGTCACGATGCGGTCTGGCTTGGATCCGGCGAACTTCTAACCTTCGAGATAGTAGGGAGCGACATGTCTCCGGAAGAAACTGTGTTCTCCTTATATGCGGATCGAGGCACACCGTTTGAACAAGTATTCAGCACTCGCTTCGGCATAATAAAGATGGCGGGCGATCCATATGGCAGAAACGCGGTGTTGGAGGCGGCAAGGCAAGAGGACCATCGCTCTGGCGTGTGGCTGATGACGTTCGAAGGGGAACCCTCCGTCCAACCAATAGTGACAGCGTCAAGTCTAGCATCTCTGGCGCTGCGAGACGGCTGGTGCTTCTTCGGCGCAGCGGGGCCTAACGTGCCGCCGCACGAACTCATTGTTGCCGGCAAAGGACGGAGCATTCGTGCACAAGTAGACTCTCCTATTGCCGACTTCTCCGTCGACTCAACTCTGGAGTGGATTGTGTATCGAACATTTAGCCGGCAAGGATCTATAAGAAGGGTGTTCATTCACGATCTTGTTTCCAGGTTGTAATCAGAAGTATCTCGTCAACTGCTGCGTGTCCAGGTCTGGGGTTCGCTGGAGTCAACTGTACTAGCACAATGGGAGTTGTAAGGCTGAAATCAGCGAGAAAAGGCGAGCGAGGAACGGGATTGACGATTGAGGGAACTCAATTTCGGACAAAGATGGATCGATCAGTCGGCCGTAGCGAAGGAAAGGTGTCAAGCAGCTTTGCGAACGAGGATCGGGAGGCTCCTTTCGGGATCGAAAAAGCGAATGTCGAAGGGAGTCTCCGTGGGTCCTTCACGGGGCCGTGCTCGTGGCGGGGCAATAGCCTGGAGGTGAGCGGGTGTTAGGCCGAAGAAAACTTCGGCGGGGGTCTTACCGCCGAGACCTTGGTGAGGTCTGATGTAGGCATAATAGTGACGTCGAGCTGGAGCTTCTTCGATGGACCGGGGCCGGTCGAGTTTGCCGATGCGAGCTCTCCCGGGACCACCGCCGATCCGAGGACCTACGTGCTCCGCCTGACCGCCACCGACACCGAGTTCACGGTGAGCGACGACGTCGCCATCACGGTCTTTCCTCCGAACGAGGCCCCGATCGTCGACGCGGGAGCGGATCAAACGATCGCCGTTGCGAATACGACCCTCGAAGGAAGTGTCACCGACGAGGTCATACCCGCGGGGACTCTCGAAGTCTCGTGGAGTCAGCTGAGCGGTCCCGGAGTCGCCACGTTCGCCGATCCGAGGTCTCCCACCACGGACGTCAGCTTCAGCGCGCCCGGTGCGTACAACCTGAAGCTCACCGCGTTCGATGGCGTGTTGACGGGAGAGGATGAAGTCACCGTTACCGTCGAGCCCGCCGGGCCGGCTCCGGTCGTTGCGATCGCCTCACCAGCGGAACGGAGCGGAGTCACTGCCCCCACCGAGGTTCTCGGAACGGTCCGAACGGACGTCCTCGACTCCTGGACCCTGGAGCTGCGTCGCCAGGACGCCGAAGAGTTCACGCCGTTCGCTACGGGAACCACCGAGGTCGATGATGCCGCTCTCGGGACATTGGATCCGACGCTTCTTCTGAACGGCCTCTACGAGATCCGTCTCACCGCGAGGGATCGAGCAGCGCAGTCCACCAGCACGTCGGTCTTCGTCGTGGTGAAGGAAAACCTCAAGGTCGGGCACTTCACCGTGTCTTTTGTGGATCTTGAAGTCCCCGTGGCCGGCCTGCCGATACGCATCACCCGCACCTACGACAGTCGCGACAAGCGAGTGGGGGATTTCGGGTTCGGTTGGACTCTGGACATCGAGGAGCTCACCGTCGGCGAGAACGGCGTCGCCGGTCAGTCCTGGCAGGGCCAGCTCATTCTCGGGCCGTTTCTGACCTACTGCCTGGCTCCGGTGAAACCGTCGGTCGTGAGCATCACATTCCCTAACGGAGAAGTGCACGAGTTCCAGCCCATCGTGACGCCGTCCTGCCAGCAGATTCGTCCGATGAGCCAGATCACGCTGAGCTTCCGTCCTCTGCCTGGGACCCATAGCCGGTTAGTACCTGCCGACGGAGGTCTTGTCTTCGTGGTGGGATCCTTCCCGGGCTCCGTCCAGCTCTTCAACCCGGTGGACTTCTCCATCTACGACCCCGACCGGTATCGACTCATCCTCCGGGACGGCCGGGAGTTCCTGATCGATCAGAACGAAGGACTTAAGAGCCTCACCGACCTGAATGGCAACAAGCTCACGATTAGTCCAGGCGGCATCATGCATTCGAGCGGCCAGGGTGTGGTCTTCGATCGGGATGCCCAAGGACGGATCCAGTCCATCACGGATCCCGAAGGCAACGCCATGCTCTACCGCTACGACGCCAACGGAGACCTCGAGACCTACTCGGATAGGGAAGACAACACCACGACCTTTACTTATTTGGACGCGATCCCGCATCACCTGGACGGCATCGAAGACCCCCGAGGCATCACGCCCATCCGGAACGACTACGATCCGGATACGGGAAGGCTGATTCGCCACACCGATGCCTTTGGCAAGACCATCGAGTACACGCACGATCTCGAAGGCCGCCAGGAGATCATCCAGGATCGCGAAGGCAAGATCCGAGTCCTGGAATACGACGACCGGGGGAACGTGCTCCGAGAGACCGATCCCAACGGTAACGTCATTCTGAGAACGTTCGACGAGGACAATAATCGACTGTCCGAAACGGAGGCGCACGATCCAAGTGATACCGATCCCCCGACCACGTCTTTCACCTATGACGACCGAGACAATCAAACCAGCCTAACCGATCCCGAGGGAAACCGAACGGAGTTCGCCTACAACGAGCGGGATCAGGTGGAGACCATGGTGGATCCCCGGCAAAAGGTCACCACCAACGTCTTTGACGCCAAGGGCAACCTGGAAAAGACCATCGACGCTCTCGGCAACGAGACGACCTTCACCTATGACAGCCGGGGGAACGTGGCAAGCCAGACGGTTTTCGTAGACGGCGACGCCTGCGTGAGCACGTTCGAGTACGACACTTTCGGGAACCTTACGAGCGAGACCGATCCCTTGGGGAACGTGACAACCTACACCTACGACAGGAACGGGAACCGACTGACCGAGACCAGGACCTGGACCAACAGCATGGGAGAGCTCGAGGAGCTGGTCACCACGTTTACCTACGATAAGGATGGTCGGCTCAGGATAACCGAAGACCCCGACAGCACGTTCACCGAGACGGTCTACGACGCTCTCGGGAAGCAAGTGGAAAGCTACGACAAGCTTCGGAGGAAGACGACCTTCGAGTACGACGACATGGGGCAGATGGTGCGCATTACCTATCCGGACGTGACGACCGAGCAGTTTACCTACGATGGGGAGGGAAGGCGTAAGACCGCGACCGACCGGGAGGGACGCACCACGACGTTCGAGTACGGCGACCTGGGACGGCTGGTGAAGACGACCTTCCCGGATGGAATGTTTACCAGGAATATCTACGACGCGGCGGGCCGTCTCGAGGAGACCGTGGACGCTCGCGGTCAGTCAACCCGTTACGACTACGACAAGGCGGGTCGCCACACCAAGACAACGGATCCACTCCAAAACGTAACCGTTTTTGACTACGACGAGAACGGCAACCAGACCCTCATCAGGGACGCCAAGGGTCAGGACATGACCTTCGATTACGACGACCTGAACCGGCGCACCAAGTCCATTTTCGCCGATGGGACCTTCATCCAAACCGGCTACGACAGCCTGGGGCGCCGCATCCGGGAGATCGATCAGGAAGGGAAGGCCACCGAGTTCGAGTACGACTGCCTGGGGCGTCTGACGAAGGTCATCGATGCCCTCGATCAGGAGACCGTCTACCGCTATGACGAGGTAGGGAACCGCATCGAGCAACAGGATGCGAATGGGCATGTGACGGGATTTACCTATGACGAGCTGGGGCGGGAGACGAGGCGCACTCTGCCGGACGGGAAGTTCGAGACCAAGAGCTACGATGACATCGGGAATCTCAAAACCAGGGTGGATTTCAACGGGGTGGGGACAGTCTATGACTATGACGTGAACAACCGTCTCCTACGGAGAACCTACCCCGACAGCACGTTTGCTGCTTTCACGTATACACGCACGGGCCAGCGCGAAATGGTCGAAGATGGTCGGGGGATAACGACTTACAGCTATGACAGACGAGACCGGCTGGAGACATTGACCTACCCGGACGGTCGCAAGCTGGAATACGGATACGACGGGAACGGGAATCGAGGGAGTCTCAATGCGACGATTGGTTCAACGGTTCTCGGGACCATCTATACCTACGATGACGCAAGTCGCTTGGACACCGTCACCGACCCCAACGGAGGGCTCTACAACTTTGACTGGGATCCCAACGGCAATCGCGAGCTCTTGACCCATCCCAACGGCACAGGCACGACGTACACCTACGATACCTTGAATCGGCTGAGAACTCTGGCAACCGAAGGCCCATCTGGAATGATCCAGTCGTACATCTTCACACCACGTCCAGGTGGCCACCGGGAAAAGATCGAAGAGCTCGACGGCACGGTGAGGGAGTACGCCTACGACGATCTCTATCGGCTCACGAACGAGACGGTGACCAATGCTGCGGGGCTGCTCTACGAGAAGGCTTTCGACTACGACCCGGTGGGGAACCGAGACGTGCAAACCACCACGGGCCTCGGTGCCGGAGTGGTCAGCTACACCTACGACGACCGAGACCGTCTCCTGACCGAGAACGGTACCGTCTACAGCTACGACGAGAAGGGAAACCTGACGAGCAAGTCCGGTGAAGCCACGTATTTCTGGGATTTTGAGAATCGGCTCGTGCGGGTGGAGAAGACTGACGGCACGGTCGTGACCCATGCGTACGATGCTGACGGCAATCGCGTCCGGACGGAGGTTACGCCGTCCACCGGACCGCCCACGGTCACCGAGTTCTTAGTCGATCCCTCTGGCTTCCTCAGTCACGTCGTCGCCGAGACCGATGAGGCGGGCAATCTCATTGCCCACTACGTACGAGGCGTCGATGACCTTCTCTCAGTTATCCGCCCCACCGAAACCCGCTACTACCACGCCGATGGGTTAGGTTCCATTCGATTTCTGACTGATGAATCCGGCAACGCGGTAGACAGCTACGAATACACGGCGT
>JBOGJF010000503.1:0-2940 GCA_050747785.1 Vicinamibacteria bacterium | reverse complement strand
CGTCTCCCAAACGCTCGTGCTCGCCGTGCACGACCTCGTTCAGAAGCACCTTGTGGAAACGGTGCGCCGGCTCATCGAGACTGAAACCGGTCGGCGAGAACGCGGCGATGACGCCCTTCCCTTCGGCCTTCAGGAGATCCTCCGACAGAGAGTTCTGGTGCAGGAAGCCACCGTGCCAGTGCGGGAAGTGGAAGTAGCCGTTCAGGCAGTTCATCGTGAAGAGGATCGGCTGCTGAGACTGTTCCGATAGGCTGCTCACGTTTGCCCAGTTGAAAAGATTCTCGTTCGCCCAGAGCTCGATCCCACCGTGGCCGATATAGCTCACCAGGGATGCTCCTTCGTCGAAGGCGTTGACGATCGCGCTCCGCGTTGCCACCGTTCCGAGCTGGGACAGATAGACCTTCTCGACGTTCTGGTCCGAAAGAACCGTCGACGCCAACTCATCGGCATTCCAATCGAAGTCTCCCGCCGTGTCCGGGTTGTCGGCAATGAGAACCACCGGCGCCGATGGGGCTCCCTCTCCTGCCTCATAGGCCAGAATCTTCTCGACCAACGACTCGACCTCTTCCACCGACGACGCCGGCAGACGCCCGATCGCCACGTCCGGCAGAATGTCCTCTCCGTTCACCGACGCTAACCACGGATCCGATGCCGTCCACACGAACTCCGTCTTCACCAGCTTCGCCGGAACCTGGTTCACGACTCCCGTCCCCATGTAGTCCTTGGTGTCGTATGTCGCGTCGCCCAGTAGAACCACGTACCTCACCGTCGGCTCGTTCCAGTGATGGTACGCGTAGCTCAAGAACTCGTGGACCGACTCCGCCGTCGACTCCCCGTAACCGAACTCGGAGTAGATATCCTCCACCGCAACCGCCATCGTCCGCAGTCCCTCGTTCAACCGATACCGCAGCAGAGGCTCCGCCGCACTCAAGAACTCCCGCGGCCCAATCACCAGGTACTCCGCGGCATTTACCTCGCTCCGCAGGCTCGTTTGGAGTGGCTTTCTGACCTCTGGCGTACGTACCGCGCCTTCCCCGACCAGGAGATATTCGTGGCCTTCCACCGCTCCCAACCCCATGCCCTCCGCGTGATTCACTCCGCTCAACCACAAGGGATGCTCACCCGTCAGATCGAACGCGAAGCCTCTTTCGAGGTCCGCAACCCACGCCGTGCCCGATTGACCGAAGCTTCCCTTCAGTTCGCCTTCATGGGCTACCACCTGCGAGGCGTACTTCACCTCGAACCGGTCCAGATACACGATGGAGTAGTCTGCCTCGGTGTCTCCGACGTTCTCGATCTGCAGAACGTTCTCCCCTTCCTGTAGCAGGCTTGCTCCCAGCTCGGCCGTCAGATGGCTTCCCAACTCTCCGTCCCACGAATCTTCCGCTACCAGCGTCCCGTTCACGTACACCCGCACGTGGTGGTCCGGATCGGCGGGGAAGTCGCTGCCACCTTGCAGCCACACCTCCAGCGTCGCAGACTCCGTGCTCGCGGCCAGATTTTCCACGTCGAAGGGTTTCGTCATCGGACTGGCGCTCCAACTCCCGATCCAACCCCACTGCCACACATCCTCGGCCTCCACAAAGGCCGCCTGATACAAAAGATTCTCTTCCCGCCTCACCGTACGCCAGTACTCGAAGACCTGAGAGCCATAGGGCTGGGCGTTCGCGCTCCCCATCACCACACCCGCATCGCTCCGCTCGAGCTCGTACACCGCTTCCTGGCCGTACGGGTTCGCATCCGACCCTTCGCTGATGAAGTACAGAACCGTGTTGCGATTGAACTTCTTCGCTCCAGGCATCACATAGAACGCCACCGGCTCGCCCTGGTGGCTCAGCCGTAGATTGCCCGTAGCGATCGCCGGCGCTCCCTTCGCGAACACGTCCTCGAAGCGGACTCCATAGAGCCCAGCCTCCGACGTCACGAACCGCGCCAAGACGTTGCGGACTTCGTGCGTTTCGAGGTGACGGCGACCCCCACCCTTGGCCAAGGCCTTCTCCGAGGGCTCGATTCCGGCAAAGCGCACCCGCAACCTCATCCGCTTGGCCAGCAACAGCCTGGCTTCGTCTTCATCCCACCGGAGGGGCGACATCTCCACCCGTGCTTTCTTCAAGTCCTCCTGGAAGACCACCTCCACGAGCCGCGCCGGCTTCGTCGGATAGAGGCCCTTGCCCTTGAGGAACTTCCGAACTACTTTCTTCTTCCCGGCCCGCGTAGTGCCGTTCGACGAGGAAACCACCTGCGGCGCCTCCGTCGAGCTCGGTCTCAGACTGGTAAAGATATCCACGTCGTCCACGCGCACGGCGTTCACCTGCGCGTTCAATCCCACGATAGCCGGCACCAAACCGCGGTAAACCGGTACTGCGGGCTCACCGGGCTCACCGAAAAGCTCCAGGCCCGGCACCACCAGACGGACGCTTCCGTCTTCTTCCGGATACGCGTAGAAACCCTTGGTGAGGAGCTCGATCTCGAGCGTCCGCCCGTTCACCTGGCGCAGGCGTACTTCGTTCTCCCACGGGCTTCCGTAGGTGATGCGGGACCCGGTGCTCTCTTCCGGACCGCCCTCTCCGCCTTCGCTCTCATCGCCGGGCACCGCCTCGCCTTCGCCGGCCGACGCTCCGACTTCCGGCGTCGCCCAAACCGGTCCGTGCATTGCCGTCACGCCCGTCGTCTCGATGTCTTCGAGCTTATAGAAGTAGGTCTGACCGTTCACGAGACCCGAGTCCACGTAGCTGTAGCTCGCACCTTGAGGCGACGACCCCAGTCCCGGAATCACGCCCATGGTGATACGCTCGTAAGAGCCGTCCACGGCGTCCGACCGGTACAGATGGAACCCGAGGTTATCGATCTCCGACCCCGTTACCCACTCCAGAAACACCGCGCCGTCTAGGGCTGTCGCCTCGAACGAGGTCAGTCCCACGGCCGTCGTCTGTTGAGAAC
>JBOGJF010000502.1:0-1993 GCA_050747785.1 Vicinamibacteria bacterium | reverse complement strand
CAATGAAGCGATCCACTCGATCGCCCGCGACAAAGACTCGTATCTCCGCAGGGAGGGCGATGTGTCTCTTGTACCGGAAAGAGATATCCAAGGGACCGTTTGGTGCCAGGAACGGAAGATCGATCCTGCCCCGCCGCAGGGACCAGTGAATGAGGGTCGGCTCGTCGATCTCGAAGTCTTTGCGAAAGCCCGAGACGTAGGATGAGTCGTTGGGACCGAGGTCGAAAAAAATGTCCGTGGGCGCCTGGTACGCGAGGAGAAGGAGTATCGACGCCGCGAGCAGGAGAAGCCCGGCCCGACGGACCTCGGACGTCATGTAGCTTGCTGGGCGCGGGCGGCGGTAGCGGCGGGAGCCGTCTCCTGCGGTGCGGTGAGGGAGGCCATGTAGTAGTCACAGAAGCCGCTCCGGAAGAACTGCTCGTCCTGCTTGTGCAGGTACCCTTCCAGCAAGTCGCGGTACTCCTGAGCGGCGCGGATGAAATGCCCGTTCTCGATGCGGTGGAGCAGATGACCGATGAGGTTGAGACGCGATTCGGTCGGCACGTCCTCGATGATGAGGACACGGCCACTGGGTTTCAAGACCCGCGAGATACCATCGAGTACGGCGCTCGCGTCGGCGTCGTTTAGGTGGTGCAAGAGGCCGTAGATCAAAACGTCGTCGAACGTGTCGTCTTCGAAATCCAGCTTCCGGGCGTCCATGACCCGGAAAGTGCCGGGATAGTGAGACTGGGCATAGCGTATGTAGCGTTCGTTCATGTCCACGCCGACGTAACCGTCCGCCGGAAAGAGCTCGGAGAACGCGCCGGGGCCGCACGCGACGTCCAGCACCCGCCGGCCGGCCCGAGCAGGGAGCCGCTCACGGATCGTGCGCCGAATGGCGCGGAAGTTCGCCTCGAAGACGCCGCGACAGAAGAGAAAGAGACCCGGATGGTCGGAAACTTTTTCGATGATGAAATGCAACATAAGCGAACTCGAGTCTCGCCGCGCAATTCTATGATGTGCCTTTGGCCGTGGCAACAAGGGGCCTGCGCAATGGGTTGCCAGGCGGCGTGTGACCGAGGCGACGGGCTCGGGGTATACGCGCGGCGCGACCGAACCTCAGATTCTGCGGATCGCTCGGCTGCTGACTCGTTGGGAGAGTCAAGGCCTCGTCCCTTCCGATCCTCCCAGGATGTCCATGCGGTAGATTCGAATCGCCGAGAGCATCAACGACAGAATCACCGGTCCTACCAGGAATCCGATCAAGCCGAACGACAGGATGCCGCCCAGGATCGAGAAAAAAGCCAGCAGCGGGTGGATTTGGGCCGTTTCGTGAAGAAGCATCGGTTTGATGATGTTGTCGGACGTGCTGATGACGAGCGTTCCATAGAGGAGCATTCCGATGCCCTGCCACAGGGGAGCAGTCAACAACAGATAGACGCCAGCCGGTAGCCAAACCAGGGGCGAGCCGATGCCGGGGATAACCGCGGCGAAGATGAGCATCGTTCCCCAGAAGATTGGCGAGGGAACACCGAATAACCTGAAGCCGATCATGGCCAGGAATCCTTGCGCTAGGGGCACTACCACCATCGCGTAGAGAACCGCTTTGACGGTTCGGGTCAGCCGGTCGTAGATCTCTTCCGCCTGCGCATTCGAGACGGGGGCGATCGCGCGGAGCGTGGTTGCCAGCGACTCACCGTCCCGCAGGATGAAGAAGAGCGTGAGGAGGAAGAGGATCAGATACAGCAGGGCGGAGGTGAGGCCGGTGAGGGCTCTTTGGATGCCTTGATTGGCGCCGGCGGCCAACTGGCTGAGGGCCGGCGAGACGATCGAAAGCAGACGTTCTTGATCCAGGCCTATCCGTTGAAGTCTCTGCTTGAGCGCTTCCAACCACGCGTAGCGCGCCGGCAGCTCTTCGCTCCACAGTCTACCGAGAGTCTCCGGCTCCAGACGGGGCCCGATCCACTCGTAGAAGCCGATTGCCTGGTTCTTGAGGAGGATGGCGTACGTCAAC
>JBOGJF010000501.1:0-5138 GCA_050747785.1 Vicinamibacteria bacterium | reverse complement strand
GACCGACACCGTTCAGGACGACGATCGGGCAGCGGAGTTCGAATGGCTGCTACGCCATGTGAAGCGGAACATTCTTCACGAGCAGACTGCGAGTCTTCCTACCGCGCCTCAGGAACCTGGCGGGCTGCCAATGGCCGAGCAGGCTGTTGCTTTTCAACCCACCGGTGAGCTCGGACTCTTCGGATTCGAACGAGGGCTTGACGATATTCCAACCAGTCCCGGCGAGCTCGATGCTCAGCTGGCCTATGCTCGATTGAACATTCCCACCAGCGAGGCAAGCGAATGGATGGTAAGCGCCCAGCTCCTTGAATCGGCGCTATCGTCATGGGCGGCGCGAGCGGAGTTCGTATCGGAGCGGTCTCCGGGACAGCAGATCTCGGCCGGACTCTCCTATGGCAACTACGTGTACGGGGACGTGAACGAATCAACGCCGCCGCTCGGGTCATCTTCCGATTCGGCGCCCGACCGCCGAACGAACGAGTGGTTCGGAACCGCTTATGGCGGACAGAATTTCCGGATCGGCGTCGCGAACCTGGGTGCCGGGCTGACCTATCATCACTATTCCTATCTCGATCGCAAAGACTACGCGGCTCCCCGACTCGATGTGGCGGTGGTTCTCGACGATGCCTCGGGCACCGTTCTGCGAGGCTTGTTCGACTACCGCGTGCTCGCCCCGGGAGGAGAAGATCTTGGCCTTCTGGCGCGCATGGTGAGTGCCGATTTCATGGGTAGTGCGGACTTGGGGCCGCGCGATCTCACAGCGGAGACCACCATTCGCTATCAGATGAGTGTCGAGCGGCCCTTGGGTGACCGTGGCGCGGTGGAGTTCCGAGTGTTCCAGGAGAACGTCAGCGATCCCCTTTTGAAGGCCTACCTCAAGGAACCGACTGGAGTGGTAGGAGATGACGCGGGGCCGGGTCACTATCTCGTGACGAACCAGGGCGACCTCCGCGCCCGCGGCGTCGGGATGGCGGTCAACCATGATTTCGGCGGCGTTTCCGGTTTCGTGGGTTATCGTTTCGGAGTGGCGCGCGCCCTCGCCGAAGATGCCGGTGCCTTCGGGAGTGGACACCATCGTGGCATCCACGACCTCATGACTTCCGTGCGAACCGAGATTGATCGAACCCGAACCAGGGTCGTCGCGGTCTGCCGGCTGAGCGTGCACCCCTCGTTGGCGTCTGGCCTCGTGGGGATACCAGGTGTACCGGACCTGGCGACTACGGGGGTCGATCCCGCCCGAACGGACTTGGATGCGCGTTTCAACGTCCAAGTTCACCAGCTTCTGCCGTTCATCGGGTGGAACAGCACCGAGTGGGAGTTCGTGTTGGCGGTAAGAAATCTCTTCTACGAGGATTGGGAGGCTGTCTCGCTGATCGATGAGATGTCGGTCGTCGATTCTCCCGCCCGCGTGATGGGGGGTGTGAAGGTTCAGTTCTAAGCTTTGGTCGGAACCGCCCATTGACCCAGCGCGCCACCCGTTCATCGGGTGGCTTTTTTTTGCTCGCGAACCGATGTTTCGAGAGGATCCAAAAGAATGCAGCCATCTATCCAACAGAATGGATCTGGGCCGGCACCGCTCCGATTGCTATGATTGAACCGTTTTATAATGAATGGGTTAACGCCATGAATCAAGATCCAACGGATGGTATGGAAATTGCTCGTCGATCGAAGGATAATAAGGTCTTGTCCGCGTTCGTCCGGTTTGGATAATAGACTTCGGCGGGCCTCGCCGTAGCCCGAAGGGCGTAGGCGGGCAATAACTTATGAGGCTCACATGGTAGGTCCGGGCATCCGCTCCTGGAAGGTCGCCCTCGCTCTTGCGAGTACCGGGATTCTTCTCGCTCTCGGCATCCATAACATCGCCCTCAAGGCCACCTTCCGTCTCCTGGATGACGGCGTCTACTGGGAGGGACGTCAGGGACAGGTCATCGCCAAACGCCTGGACCCCAACGGCCCGGCCGCCAAGGCCGGCCTCCGTAAAGGGGATCTCCTCGTGGCGATTGGCGATAGGGCGGTGAACGACCCTGCCGACGTCCGCGAGGTCCTCGACCATTCGCAGGAAGGCGAGGCGCTCACCTACCAGATGATCCGGATCGACGATCGCCAGGCGTTCGTTCTGACCATCGCCCCATTGCCTCGCGGTAACGTGGGGCTCTACTACTTCCTGGCCACGGTCGGAACGTTCTCACTCATCGTCGGCACGGTGGTCTATGCTCGTCGGCGCGGCGTCGCGGGCACCGCCCACTTCTATTTCTTGTGCGTGTTTTGGTTTCTCGCCTATGGCATCTCGTTCACCGGGAAGCTGAATATCTGGGACTCGGCGTTCTACTGGATGGATCGAGTGGGTCTCGTGTTCTTCCCTCCGATCTTCCTCCACTTCGCTCTGGCCTTCCCCGAAAGAAAGCCGCTGGTAGACAAACGAAGGTGGGTTTTCCCGCTCCTCTACATTCCTTCCGTACTGCTCATCTACGTCACGCTCTTGGGTAAGCTCTTCTTCTTTGCCCAAGTGCCCTGGGGAGATGAGTTCTTCGTGCGGACGAACGAGCTGCTCGATCGGATGCTGCCGTTCTATATCGCGGTCATGTCGCTTGCCGCCCTTGCCGGTTTCGTCGATTCCTATCGAAAGGCGCGCTCGGTAACGGTCAAGAAGCAGACCAAGTGGATCGTTTGGGGAACCGGCTTTGGAACTGCCCCCTTCGCCCTTTTCTACGCCGTGCCCTATTTGTTGGGTGTTCAACCGACGGTGGCTCTCGAGCTGTCGGTGGTTCCGCTCGCCTTCATTCCTCTCTCGTTCGCCTACGCCATCGTCAAATATCGATTGATGGACGTGGAAGTGCTCTTCAAGCGCGGTGTCGTCTACACCCTGGCGTCGGCGACGGTGGTCGGTCTCTATTTGGCCATATTTCTATTAGGGACGCACTACTTGGTCGCGGACCCGCACAGCACGGTCATCGCGGTTCTCGCGACGCTCGTCGTCGTCTTGGTCTTCACACCACTCAAGAGCCGGATTCAAGTCGTGATCGACCGCCTCTTCTATCGGGAACGCTACAACTATCGGACCGCTTTGTTGGCGTTCTCGAAGGATCTCAATGCCTACCTCGACCTCGACCGGCTCTCAGAAAGGATGGTCGAGCGCATTCGGGACACGTTCGAAGTCGAGAAGGTGTCTCTCTTGGTTCCGGATACGGTGGGGAATTATTCCGTGCTGGCCGGTCTCGGTCTTTCGGAGGGCGAATGGGACACGGTGCGGATTGCACCGGGCTCACTGCTCTTGAGCCAGCTGGCCCGCGGTGAGCCGGTCTATTATGACGAGACCGAACCCGCTCGCCAGACGCCGCTTCCTGAGCTGGACGAGTTCATGAGCCATGGACTTCCCTACGCCATCCCGTGCCTTGCCCTGGGTAAGGTCGTTGGCGTGATCCTGCTCGGCCGGCGTTGGGATCAGAGTGCCTTGTCGAGTGAGGACCTGGCGCTGTTGCAGACTCTGTCCGGTCAGGCGGCGACCGCGCTCGAGAACGCGCGCCTCTACCGGTCCCTGGAGGTCAAGGCCGAGCAGTTCTCGCGGCTCAAGGAGCACAGCGAGAACACGATCGAGTCCTTGGACGCGGGAATCCTCGTGGTCGATCTGGACGGCAAGGTCGTGCGCTGGAACCGCTCCTTGGAGCGCCTCTATGGCCTATCCCGATCGGAGGCCCTGGGTCGCTCCATCGAGGATTTGTTCCCCGCCTCCTTTCAAGACATTCTGGTGGCCAGCATCGGTGCCAATTGGTGGGGCCGCGCGGAGCCGACCGGTGTCTCTCGCTTGAATCTCGTCAACCGACGCAACGAGACGAAGGTCGTCAAGCTCCGTCTGGCGCCGTTCCTGTCCGGCGGTGGCGAGACGCAGGGGACGATCGTCATTTTCGAGGACGTCACCGAAAAGGTGGAGCTCGAGACCCAGCTCCGGCTTCGAGAAAAAATGGTCTCGCTGGGATTGCTAGCGGCCGGCGTGGCTCACGAGGTCAACACGCCACTCACCGGGATCAGCAGCTTTACCCAGATGCTGCGGGAGCAGACCGAGGCAAGCGATCCGCGTGCCAAGCTCCTCGAGAAAGTCGAGCGGCAGACCGAGCGTGCGTCCAAGATCGTCAACAACCTACTGAACTTTGCCCGACAGGGTGGATCGCACTTTGTCCCGGTGGACTTGAACGAGCAAGTTGAAGACGTGCTGTCCTTGCTCGAGCACCAGCTGAAGCGGGCGCGGGTTCAGGTGCGGCTGGAGTTGAACGAGGGTCTACCTAGAATCTTGGGCGACGAGAACAAGCTTCAGCAAGTGTTCTTGAATCTGTTCTTGAATGCCCAGGAAGCCATGCCGTCGGGTGGATGGCTCACCATCAGGACCGCGTTCTATGCGGTGGTTGGGGTGGTGGTCGAGGTTTCCGATACCGGGCAGGGAATTACCAGGGATGACGTCAAGAGGATCTATGACCCGTTCTTCACCACCAAGAAAGGTGGGCGGAGCGGGACGGGTTTGGGCCTATCCATTACCTACGGGATCGTTCAGGAACACTCCGGACACATCGGTGTCCAAAGCGAGGTAGGGAAGGGAACTCGCTTCCGGATCGAATTGCCTGCCCTCGAGTCGGGAGCGGTCTCCGGTCGGGTCGTCCAGGGATCCGCTGCAGCGCTCGAGTGAGCGCTCCTCACCCGTTGAACGAGGTCGAGTCCGTTCACTAATCCACCTCGGCGCACTCTGCCGACCATGGATCGGATTCAGATGGGGTCGCTTTCTCGCCGCACCCATCTTCTGAGGGCTTCGGCGTGGCCTCGGGAGCAGTGGTTGCGGAGAACGGCCACTTGGTCATCCCCTCGAATTGAGACAGAATAGAGACAACACATGAGTGATAAGGGCACGGTACTCGTCGTCGATGACGAAGAGGTCATGCGCGATATCTTGGGCTCGCTCCTGACCAAGGAAGGGTACCGGGTCAAGCTGGCGGCTACCGGTGAGGAAGGACTCGAGGTGGGACGCGCCGAGCCGGTCGACGTCGCGATCGTCGACGTCATGCTTCCCGGGCTCGGCGGCCTCGACCTCATCGACGCACTCCGGCGCCGCGGACGGACGCTGCCCGTGCTGATCCTGAGCGCACGGCACACCG
>JBOGJF010000500.1:0-2580 GCA_050747785.1 Vicinamibacteria bacterium | reverse complement strand
GATCGACCCGATGGCGGGTTTTTCCGCGCCCGCGGTGCTGTAGGTGACGGCACTATAGGCGACGACGTGTCTCTGCCGATCCCAGCTCGCCACCTGTGGCTGATAGATGACGACGCTCCCGCCCTTCTGGGTGGCGTAAGTACGGGGCCAGCCCAGGTCGACCGCTTCCTCGCCGGCTTCCGGTGCCGGGGCGGTCTGGGCCGCCGGCGCCGGGGCCGTTTGGGCCGACAACAGGGGCGCCATGTCCCAGATGAGCAGACTCAGGACCGTGAGGGTGGCGATCCCAGCTCTTCCGGGGCTCGAATGAGTTGTCATGATAGCAATCTCCTTCCCCGACGCGAGCGGAGCGATCCATGTGCTAGGCTCCCGGGCTTCCGTGCGCCGGAAGGCTACTATACGCCGCAATCGCCATTTAGGACCAATGAAGAGCGCCGACCCGTAAATTCTTATTGTTGACCTCGTAGATTTACGAGTTCCAGCCCTGATAACCGCCCGATAACCTTCCGTTTGTGAGTCGAAGGGTAACGAGATGCGGATACCTTGCCGTCACACTCTTGCTCACCGTGGCGCGAGCGGGAATCTCCGAGGAAAAGCCTCTCCTCATCGAGCTCCCGCCCGGGGCGCTCGCCACCGATCTCGGCCAGAACGGCTTCGTCGTCCTCGGCACGGCATTCAGCCAGGCCTTCTACTGGATGCCCACGAGCGGTGTGGTCCGGATCGGGGGAACGCAGGGAGTTGCCATCAGCCGCGACGGGCGCACCATCGTCGGAAATGCCCTCGATGGCAACGGAAAAGAGAACGCCGCGATTTGGCTCGGTGGCAATGAGTGGCGTCTTCTCAGTCCGTTACATCCAAACGCTCTGCCCTGCGATCACCTTCTAACGGGAGCGTTCGGCGCGAGCGACGATGGGCGGGTGATTGTCGGTCTTGGATGGGATGGCTGCAGCTTCGCTCGCGCGTTCCGGTGGGAAGAAACCACGGAGATGGTGGACCTGGGGAGCACAGTTCCCAACCGGTCCAGCCGCGCCAATAATGTTTCGGGTGACGGTCGCGTCGTCATTGGATGGCAAGAAGCCTCTTCGGGCTTCCGGCAGGGCGCGATGTGGGTGGACGGAAGGCAGGAGATCTTCATCGGGCCGCACGGCGTCGTAGGGGAGGCCTTCGATGCGAACTCGGACGGCTCGATCATCGTCGGCGGGGATTGCGATCCAGTAGAGGAGATCGCCTGGGTCTGGAGACCTGAGAGTGGGATCACTTGCTATCCCCCACCGCGCCGGCGACGTCCCGAATTTCTGGTTCGGATGTTGGCGACCAGCGAAGACGGACGAGTCATCGGCGGGGCGCACACCTTCGGATTGGAGAGCGAATCGCTTCTCTGGATCGACGGGGAGGCCCACTACCTCAAAGACTATCTGCGCGAGCGAGGCGTCACCGACGCCTTCGAAGGCTGGATCAATACCGGGTTCATCAACGCCGTCTCACCCGACGGCCGTGTGCTGGCGGGCTATGGCGCCGGTCCCACGGGCTTCACCGGCTATGTCGTGATTCTGGAGTCACCGTGAAGATATACGGCGGAGTCCTCAACCCGCCCGCAGGCGCGGAGTCGCCGGAGGGCGCGCTGCGGAGTCCGCAATCTGTTGTTGGCCGCCAAGCCAGGTGGTTGCTAAGTCTGGAGGCCGTCAGGCGGCGGTGGGGCCCCGCAGCACTGATAGGAGTCCTTGCCCTTCTGCTCGTGGCGGCGCCGGCGTGGGCGCAGCGATTCGAGGCGGCGGGGCTTCTCGGCTATACGACGGCCGGGAGCTTGGACCAGGTCGCTCCCGATCTCGAAGACCTCGAGATCGGCGGTGGCTTCACCTGGTCCGGACAATTCGACTACTTCTTCTCCCCTCACCTCGGTGTCGAGGCGTCTTGGGCTCGACGAGAAGGTGTCCTCACGCTCACGGCCTCATCTGGAACGGGAGCGCTTTTCGAGATCGACATCGACCAGCTTCTTGGAAGCGTGGTCTATCAGTGGGGTGTGGAGGAGTCGAAGATACGTCCGTTCGTCCTTGGTGGAATCGGAGCGACGTTCTTCAGTGCCGATGACATCCCGAGCGAGACCAAGCTCGCCTGGGCGGCGGGAGGCGGCGTCAAGGTCTTTCTCCATCGTCGGGTCGGAATCAAGGCCCAGGCGAAGCTCAATTCCACGGTCCTCGCCGACTCCTCGTCCGACTTTTGCGATCCTTTCGGATTCTGCTCGAGCTCGATCAATCCGTTCGAGCTTCTGAGTGGCGTCGTCTTCCGGTTCTGAGACTCATGATCTGGCTCGACCTCGCGATCCTACTCGGATGCATCATCATCGGAGCGCGACTGGGCGGCATCGCGCTCGGAACCGTCGCCGGGATCGGGCTCGTCATCTTCGTTTTCGTGCTCCGGCTTCCCGCTGGACAGCCACCCACCGAAGTTCTGGGCATGATCGTCGCGGTCGTCACCGCGGCGGCGGCGATGCAGGCCGCGGGAGGCCTCGATTACCTGGTGGCCATCGCGGACAAGCTGATGCGCAAGCGACCCGAGTACATCACGTTCGTGGCGCCTCTGGTG
>JBOGJF010000499.1:0-7527 GCA_050747785.1 Vicinamibacteria bacterium | reverse complement strand
GTTCGAGCCTTGGTCGGCCTCCTACGCGGATCGTGCCTCCGCTTTGATGCGGCAGGCTCACCTCGGGAGTGTCGACGCGGAAATGAACGAGATGTACCGGACTCGCGAAGGTTGTCGGAGCCTGCTGGATAGCATCATCGCCCAGCACGGTTGTGGACGGCTCGTTCCCGCCGCCTCCTATGTGTTACGCAGGCCCCGAACGCAAGTGCTTTCGGGATTCCTGCTGACCACCGAGATCTCGACCGGCCACGCGCACCTGGCACAAGTCGCGGTGAGTCCGTCCGCCCAAGGACTCGGCCTGGGCAAGCTCCTTCTCGGACGCGCCATCGAAGCCCTGGC
Source organism: Vicinamibacteria bacterium (assembly GCA_050747785.1). GTDB lineage: Bacteria > Acidobacteriota > Vicinamibacteria > Marinacidobacterales > DATDRI01 > CBDANW01. Next base: position 7,188 of record JBOGJF010000499.1, on the reverse strand, counting down.
TCGGGCCGGATATCGAACCGTCTCGCTGATGGTGAGCGAGACCAACCAGAGAGCGTTGTCTCTCTACGAATCGATGGGATTCCGCCCCGTCCTCGATTTCCCGGTCTTCAGCTGGGATCGTCTGCGCCCAGGATCTCGATCGTAGTCGTCGCGTCGGGCGCTCCGTCGTAGCCGGTCAGGCGCAGCTTGATCGTGTCGGTCGTGAACGTTTGGAACGCGTCGGACGTTTCGAAGGTCAGAGTCTGAGACCCATGGTCCGGATGCTCGATCAATCCCAGGACGAGCTCGGTGAGCGCCGGCCATTCGCCGGGGCTGGTCCAGGCAAGTTCCCACGCCTCGTCATCGCTTCCCGCCGGCAGGAGGAGCTCGGCGCGGGTCACGGGACTGACCGGCGTAGGCCCGTAGAGTAGCCGGACGCCCGTCACGCGCCGGGGTGCGGAGAACGAGATCACCGTTTCCGCGACGGCTCCCGGCAACGGGACGAGCGCGGTCGGTCCGCCGAGCGTGGGGAGAACGGTCTGAGGCAGCGGGGGCTGGCCCGGAGCCCGAGATGGGACGACCTCCAACACGAGGTCGCGGTCGAAGTCCCGGATCTTCAGGAGCTCGGCCCGATGGGTCTCGAGCCCGTTGAGCAGGCGGATGAGTGCGGGAGCGCGGTACGCACCCAAGTGCAGGATGACGTAACGCACCTGGAGCTTCCGGAGCAGCGCGATGGAGTCGGGAGACGGAAAACGCAGGAGGAGATTCTTCATCCACCGATGAGAGGAAGGAACGAAGCCACTGTCGCCGTTCAGCGTCGGGCGAAAACCGTGATGCCTTCCCCAGAACATGTACCGGGTGTCCAGCACGAGGAAGGGTAGCTCCACGATCGGTCCGGGTGCCCCATCCCGTGCCAACCACGTGTAGACTTCCGGAGGCTCGTCGCGGAACGGCTCGAGCGTGTGGGGCAAAGCAGTCGACTCGGCGATGAAGAACGCGCCGAACACCCAGGTTGCCCATTTGCGGTTGCGTAACCAACCGTCCGCGAAGAGCCACGTCAATCCGTACCCGGCCAGCAGGCTCAGGCTGAGCAGCGGTAAGAGAGCGAATCGACCGAGGGCGCGAAGCCCGCGGAAGAAGACGACGTGCTCGTGAAGAAACGCGTAGACCGGCGTCTGCGGACCCAGAGAGAGCACAACCCCCGCGGATAGGATCAACACGTAACAGACAGCGGTGATGCGGGGGCGTTCGGTCTCTACCTTGCGCGTCACCAAGACCACCAGTCCCAACACTGCGAGCACGGGTAACGTCAGCCCGGGAAAAAGGAAATCTCGACGCCGGTCTTCCGGTACCCAATTGTCGGTCAGAGGTCGGTACAAGTGGCTCGACGCAGCAAGGTAGCTCTCGGATGTCGCCGAGAGGGACTCGATGCCGGCCAGGTCCCACTCGATACCGAGGTGCTCGTTCACCCACAGGTAGGACCGCGCGAACGGATAGATACAGAGAGCGGCAACCCCGAAGGCGAGGGCGAGTCTCATGAGCTCCGCTCGCGATCTCCCCGAACCGACCACGAAGGTCGAGACGACCATCAGAACGGCCACCGCCGCGATGGCCGCGAGATACGTTCCCGATAGGACCTGGAGCACGAAGAACGCGGCGCTCCCCCACGCCCAGCCGCGTTTACCCGTTGCGAAGAATCTGTGCAGACAGAGCAGAGTCAGAGGGAGAAAGGCGTAGAGCTGCATTTGCAGATGGGGAAGGCGGTTGAATCGAAAAGCGGCAAACGAGAAGAAGAACCCCGCCAGGATCGCGGCGGCGCGTCCGCCGGTGAGGGAGGAGGCCAGGAGATACATCCCCAGGGCGGAGAGGAAGATTGAGGCCAGCAAGACCAGGTTGTAAGAGAGGACGAGATCGTCCGTGATCAGGAGAAGTGGCAGTGCCATCAAGCCGGGAACGAACAGATGCTCGGAAAAGGCCAGCGTTTTCGGGTAGGGGTGGAAGATGTTGGCGTCGAAGAGATGGAGGGGATCGTGGATCACTTGATGGGCGACCCAGGATATCGCCCAGGCATTCAGTCGAGCGTCCCCATTGTCGAAGCGCCCCAAGCTAGCCGGCGAAATGGATAGAGGATAGGTGAGTACCAACGTCGCGACGGCAAACACGGCCGTGGCAACAAGGAGCTCCCGTCCAATCGCCGGGCGGGGCAGCCTGGCCGGTCTCCGTATTCTCGCCCCGCGTCTCAATCGGTCGACTCGGTCGATGCGATCGGCCCGCTCGGCCTTGCCCTCGACACCGGCGGGATCGGGGCGTGCGGGAAGGGGGCGTCGGGGGCCGGCTGGGGTCCTTCGTTGCACCGAATCTTCAATCCAAGAGAGGGTCCGGCTTCAGTATAACGGGCTTGCCTCGCGGTGGAACAGGAAAGCACGGAAGACTCATCTCCCGGGCCGCACCCGTCTCCTTACTCTTCCGTTTTTGACCTGGCGGCGGGTCTATGTTACAAAGACCAGCTTTGCCGCCGATCCTAAATAGAAACACCAACTGGAGGCGTAGATGAGTAAGGACGGGCAGCACCTTTTTACATCCGAGTCGGTCACCGAGGGTCACCCCGACAAGATAGCGGATCAGATCTCGGACGCGATTCTGGATGCTCTTATTAAGGACGACCCCAACTCCCGCGTCGCCTGTGAAACGATGGTGACCACGGGCCTGGCGATCATTGCCGGCGAGATCACGAGCAAGGCTTACGCCGATCTCACTCAGATCGTGCGACAGACGATTCGCGACGTGGGCTACACGCGAGCCAAGTTCGGCTTCGACTGCGAGACCTGCGGCGTCATTTCCGCCATCAAGGAACAGTCGCCCGACATCGCGCAGGGAGTCGATCCGGGCGGAGCGGGTGACCAGGGGCTGATGTTCGGTTACGCGTGTGACGAGACCGAAGAGCTCATGCCGATGCCCATCATGCTCGCCCACAAGCTGGTTCAGCGCCTCTCGGAGGCGAGGAGGAAGGAGATTCTCGACTTTCTCCGTCCCGACGGTAAGAGCCAGGTCACGGTTCAATACGATGGCGATCGCCCGGTCCGAATCGAAGCGGTCGTTATTTCGACACAGCATTCGGACACCGTGGACATCGGAACGCTGCGGGCCGCCGTCAAGAAAGAGATCATCCAGCACGTCATACCCGAGAAGCTCCTCGACAAGGACACCAAGTACTTCATCAACCCCACCGGACGCTTCGTGATCGGCGGGCCGATGGGCGATTGCGGCGTGACGGGCCGGAAGATCATCGTGGATACTTATGGCGGCGTGGGAAGTCACGGCGGCGGCGCTTTCTCGGGCAAGGATCCGACGAAGGTCGATCGGTCCGCGTCATACATGGCTCGCCATATCGCCAAGAACATCGTCGCGTCCGGATTGGCGAAGCGAATCGAAGTCCAGTTGGCGTATGCCATCGGCATTCCCGATCCGGTCTCGATCATGGTGGACACGTTCGGCACCGGCAAAGTGAGTGAAGACAAGATTCGGGAGCTCGTCCGATCCCACTTCCCCCTCACTCCCAGGAAGATCATCGAGGGTCTCGACCTGAGGAGACCGATTTTCAAGAAGACGGCTGCCTTTGGACATTTCGGTCGTAACGAGCCAGAGTTCACGTGGGAAAAGACGGATAAGGCCGAGGCCCTTCGCAAAGACGCCGGAATCTAGATCGCGCTGACCAGGGCCCCGCCTCGCGGGTGTGGTCGACCCCCAGCATGAGACCGCTTCGCAGTCTGGCTCTCACGTTGCTGGCTCTCGGTGTGCTCCTCTGCCTCGCCGTCTTTCTCAGCCTCCCTTCCAGCGTTCCCGAGTTCGTCGCCGGGGAGCCTCTACCGGATGCGGACCGCCGCGCCGTGGGTGTCCTTCATGTCCATTCCACCTATTCGGATGGTGCCGGAACGGTCTCTGAAATCATGCACGCCGCCGCTCAAGCCGGTCTCGACTTCGTGGTTCTGACCGACCATGGCGATCCCGAAGCGCTCGGGAAGGAGGGTGAGGGATATTCCGAGGGCGTGCTGCTCTTGGTGGGGAGCGAGATCGACACGGAAAAAGGCCATCTACTGGCGCTCGAAATCCCCGATCCGGTCTTCCGGTTCGGAACGGATACCGCGGAGGCGCTCCGCGATGTCGACGAGATGGGAGGGTTCGCAATCGCCGCCCATCCCACCTCGCTCCGCCCGAACTTCGCATGGAATGGATGGGAGCTGCCGGGGCTCTCCGGCATCGAGCTCTTCAACTTCTTCAGTGGTTGGGGACGCCAGAGCACACCGCGCTTCGTTCAAGCCCTGGTGACCTATCCCTTTTCCGCAACACGCGCCCTGGCCGTCGCGCTGGAATGGGATCCGCTTCTCATCGAGAAATGGAACGAGATGATGTCCGAGCGCGACGTGGTCGCGTGGGTGGGTCTCGACGCGCACGGTCAACTCCTGCTCTCCGACAGCGTGCAGATCCCCTGGCCGGGCTATCGTGAGGTCTTCTCGATGGCTCGCAACCATCTCGTGCTGGATGAGCCCCTAACCGGTGACGCGGAGCTGGATCGCGAAGTGATCTATCGAGCCCTGAAAAGCGGCCAGGGTTACGTGAGCTTCGATGGGATCGCGGACGGTTCACGCTTCCGCTTCATTGCCGAGGGACCTTCGAGAGAGTGGCCGATGGGAAGCCACATTCCGACGGATCGCGTCGAAGGGCTTCGGTTGGTCGCGTCCCTTCAAGCCCCTCCCGGGTCTCGGCTGCGATTGCTGCGAGACGGAATTTTGCTGACTGAGACGACGGAGGGAGCTCTCTCGCTCGAGATTTATCGGCCGGGTATCTATCGGGCCGAGGTCCGTCTCGACCCAGATTTCGTCCCCGGCGGACGCGATCAGCCGTGGATTGTCTCGAATCCCATCTTCGTACTACCGCCGGAGGAGATCGATCGCCGTGCCGCCCAGGGAGGGATTTTTCCGCGGCCTCCATCCGCGGAGGGCATGACCTGCCAGCCATTGGGTGGGGAGGTCTGGCCGGTGGCCTTTCATCCCGAGCACGATCCCGCCTCCCGTATGGACGAGACGGCGGCGGAGTCCGCCCGCGGTTCCTTCCGGATGGACTTCCAGCTTTCCGAACCGTCAGACGATCGTCCGTACGTCTGGTGTGCGGTGGCCGATCGTACGTCGCGCGATCTCACCGGGTTCGAGGCGGTTCGATTCGAGACCCGCGGCGACCGGGTCTACCGGATCGATTTCCAGATGCGGGACGCTTACCCGGAGTCTTTGGAGGAACAAACCGAATGGTGGGCGGCTTCCTTCAAGACATCACCGGAGTGGCAGGAGGTGGTGATCCCCTTCGCTCGTCTCCACAGCATCAGCAAAACCTCGGATGGGAGACTCGACGTCGATGAAACGCGCGGCATGTTCTTCGTCCTCGATGCGGGGAACACGCGGCCGGGTGTCTCCGGGACAATCGAAGTTCGGAATCTCGAGCTGTGCGCCACCAAGCTCAGGTCTTCACGGTGAAGAGCGCGTAGAGCGCGGCAATCCCGAAAAGAACATTGGGCGCCCAGGCCGCCATGAGCGGGGGCAGCATGGCCGAGTCACCCATGAAAGCGAAGACGCGCGTCGTCACATAGTACGTGAGGCCGACGACGATCGCGATGCCGATGCCGTAGAGCGCACCTTTCTTGCCCGGGCTGAATGAGAAGGGGACTCCAATCAGTAGCGTAATGAGCGCGGCGAGCGGGAACGAGACCTTGCTGTGGAGCGCCACCTCCAGACGGACGACATCGAAGCCGGCCTGGCTCAATTCATCGATGTACCGATCGAGCTCCAGGTACGTCATCTGGCTCGATTCCCGCCGCTCCTTGGTGAAGTAATCGGGTGGCTCCATGGAGCGCAGATAACGTTCCTCGAAACGCTCGATGCCGGCCGGCTCGTCGAACCGTCGAACCCAGCCATCTCTGAGCAGCCAGCTCGATGAGGCGGGGTCCCAGACCGCGGTCTGGGCGTACAGGCGCTCGGTCAACGAGAAACGCTCCCGATCGAAATCGTAGACCGCCAGACCGCTGAAGAGCCTCTTCGGGGGATCGTAGTAGGCGTAGTTGTAGATTCGCTCGTTCTGTCCGAGCATCCATCTTCGATTGAGAATATTGTGGGTCTGGACCGGCCGATTCTTGATTTCGTCCAGGAGCTCGGCGGCCCTGCGATTCGTGTAGGGAACGAGGTACTCCTGGATCGCGAAGCAAGACAGGCTCACGACGAAGCCGATGACGGCGACCGGAATCGCCAGCCGGTACATGCTCACCCCACTCGCCTTGGCGGCGACGAGCTCGCTGGTCTTCGAAAGCAGCGCGAAGTTGATGAGCGTCGCCATGAGGGTGGCCAACGGAAGCATATGAAGGAAGACCTGCGGGAGCTCGTTGCCGATGTAGTTGAAAACAAGATCGCCGCGGATCCGGTTCTCGACCGCCGCGGGAATGACGTCTACCAAGAGCCCCAGTACGTAGACGACGACGAGGGCCGAAAGGACGAGAAGGAAGTAACGAAAGAATTCACGAGAAACGTATCGGTCCAGCGTGTTCGGAAAGCGGATCACCATGCGGGGGATGCGGATCACCACGACCGGTCGACTGGCACGACGAATCGCACGATCCGCGGATCGCGGGGCCATCGGGGCGGGCTTACGCAACCGACCGCCTCGTCGAAGCTTCCCGAGGGCGGCAGCCAATCCCCGACCGATGTCGGGTAGGGCGGGGGCGGCCTCCCGGGCGTGCCTTTTCAGCAGACCGACGCCGGCGCCGCCCAAAACCAGGTTGGGGACCCACATCGCGAGCCAGGGAGAGAGGTTCCCCTGCGTGGCCATCCCGTCGCCCAGTTGAATCAGGACGTAATAGATGAAGATGACGGCAATGCTCACCACGAATCCCCACGAACGGCCCTCACGGCGGTTGCGGATGCCGAGCGCGAGCCCCAGGATGGCGAAGACGAAACATGCGAAGGGAATCGAGAACTTCTTGTGGATCTCGACCAGATACACGGGTAGCGACGATTCCTGGTAGGAATGGAAGAGTTGCCCGATTCCCATCTCGCGGGCGCCGCGAGGCACGTCGGTGTTCTCCGGTGGAAAGAACGTTTCGTTCGCGAGCGGCAGGACCGTTTCCGAGAAAGTCTGCAGATCGTATTCGCCGGGATGGTTGTACGTTAC
>JBOGJF010000498.1:0-2349 GCA_050747785.1 Vicinamibacteria bacterium | reverse complement strand
CTATAGCGGTGAGTTCGAGCCCTCGCTACCAGGCCGCTACGCTGCCGTCGCCGACATCACGGGGACGACGTCGAGCGGACTCTCCTTCTCGCGGCAGGCGGCGGCGGAGTTCACGGTGGTGCCGGTCAGGAGCCTGTTGACGGGCGGCTTCAGCGACATGGGGGTGGACGACGATGGCAATGGTCTCTTCGATCGTATTGCGATCGACGTGGACGCCGACACCCTAGAAACCGGTCACTACCGACTCTTTGTAAGACTGGATACCATCGGCGGCCGGTCGTTAATGCGGAGCACAGATGCCGTTCTGCCGGCGGGGCCCAGCGTGCTCACCGTCGACTTCGAGGCCGACGCTATCCAGCAACTGAAAGAGGACGGTCCCTATCAGCTAGAGTCGTTGGAACTGCTATTCATGGGACCCTTAGGTGCGACCTCGGCGGACCGACTTCGTAGCGCGGGCCTGACTCGCCCATATCGTCTTATTGAATTCGAAGGGTTCGTCGAGACCAGAATGGCCTGTGACATCGACGCCGACGGCGATATCGACATCAACGACATCACGTCCATCGTGGCCGCCCGCGGCCAGCCGGCTGGGCCTGGAGACCCTCGCGACGCCGACGGCGATGGAACAATAACCGTCCTCGACGCGCGAAGCTGCGTACTGCAATGCAGCCATCCGCGGTGCGTGCCATGACGGGCTTTTGCGCGGTGTGGGAAGGACTCGCAAGGCCATCCGTGCGAGCGCAGATCTTCTTCGGTCTCGTTATTGCTCTCACGATGACTTTTGTCTCGTCTTGGGCGCAGGCGATCACGATCGAGTTCGTTCCCGCGATTCAAACCACAAGCCTGGGGAAACTTGCGAGCGTGGACATCCTCGTCTCCGATCTAGGAGACGGTGCCGCGCCCTCTTTGGGCGCGTTCGACCTCGATGTGACTTTTGACCCAACCATCCTTGCCCCTGCGAGCGTGACATTTGGTCCTTTTCTGGGCGACCCGATGGATCCATTAGCGACGCTGACCGTCTACTCGTTTGCACCGGGTGTCGTCGATTTGGCCGAGGTGTCGTTGCTCTTTGATTTTGAGCTCGATACTTTGCAGCCCGGCGGGTTCCCCTTGGCCACGCTCACTTTTGTCACGCTGGGCTTCGGCACGAGTCCACTGAGTCTTTTTCAAGTGGAACTAAGCGATGCCGGTTTCCCTCCGTCTTCTCTCAGCGTTGACAGCCTGAGCGGCAGCGTTTCCGTCGTGCCCGAGCCGAGCAGCGTTGCCTTGCTAGGGATCGGGCTGGGGTTATCCGTTTGGTGGCGAAGAGCCCGACAGACGCGGTAACGACTCCAAGAGAACTGAACCCGATCAATTCCAATGCGTCTACCGATGACAACCAAGGATTTTGTTTCCCTCAACAGTTGCTGGTCGCCGGACGAGAGGTACGTGGTCTACGCCGACTTCTCACGCTTTCGCGTACTCAGTGTGGTCCCCATCGACGTTCCGATTCAGGGGCAGGGGCGGTGACATAGTTATGGAATCCCGCAAGGCCGGTCAGTCTGCGGTCCTTGTTCGCCGGTCGTACCTGAGGTGGATCGTCGCTGCCTTGATCGTAGGTGCCGCTTTGATACACGTGGCTTTGACGAGCGGCCCAACAGAGGGGATTCGTCATCACGATCTCCGGGGCTGGACTGACCCCGCGTCTCTGGAGATCCGACTCCGATCCGACGATCGCGTCCTGCTCCGTCCCGGAAGCCCGTACGTCCGTACCGATAACGCCCCCGCCGGTGATCCCGGTTACGTTCTCGACACGGATACGCTCGAGCTCTCCGTGGCGGGCCGGGAAGAATGGGAAGCCGCGGAGAGTGACATTCACCGGTGCGATGCGCACGGATATGGTTCGACGAGCGGTGTGAGCTTCGAGCGAAACCGGTCGGTGGAAGTCGGCGGTCACGCGCTTGCTGTCGCCGGACGTCCCCGTAACGCCGTGGTGAGCCCTCAAGGAGATATCGTGGCGGTGCTGAGCGGGCGCGGCGTTCGCCTGCCTTCGTGGTCCCCGGTTCCCGCTCTCGGCCGTGAGGATCGTTTGTGGGGCTACCGATATCACCAGTTGTTTTCGATTTCATCCGGAGAGAGCCTCGGCGGTGTCTATGCGCTCGGTTTTCGTAAACGCGATCCAAATGTCTGTTGGGAGCCGAAGGGTCGCGCGATTCTCTACTCGGACTTTTTCTTCTCCGACATCACGGTGGTGCGGGTGGCCTCGCGAGTGCATCCAGCAAGAGGTGTGAGCACGAGGTGATCTGTTGGGTTAGGGGCTGGGTATGTCGAAGGTGACGCGAAACTCCTCTCGGCGGGTCAGGATCATAG
>JBOGJF010000497.1:0-3219 GCA_050747785.1 Vicinamibacteria bacterium | reverse complement strand
CCATGTGGCGACGGAGCCAGACCGACGAAACGGGTGAGCCGGAGCTCGTCGAGATGTACCTCGGTCAGATCTTGAAGGCCTTGGATCCGAAGGGTGACGAGACCCACGTGGTGGCCGTCGGGCCCACGGTGCCCTTCAAGCAGCGAAGCATCCGGGCCGTCTTTCGCGACGTGTTGGAGCTGGACGAACGCGTGCGACCTTTCCTCTCCATCCGTCGATATCTTTCGTTTTCCTTGAGCCTGGCTGTCGTGAAGTCCTCTCTCGCGTGCTGGGGCATGTGGCGCCGGTTCCAAGGATTGCCGCTCCTAGACCAAGCTCTTCGCCATCGTGGTGTTGCACTCCCGCGACAGGCACTCGTGTCGTTCCGCGACACATTCCTGCTGCAACTTCCCTGGGCCATTCGGTCGTACCGCGAGATCGAGGCCCTGCTCCGCCGGGAGAGGCCCTCTCTGCTCGTGCTGTACGCCGAGTACAGCGGGCTGGGGCGCGCGGCCGTCGCCGCGGCCTCGGAAGCATCGGTGCCGTCCTTCGCGGTGCAGCACGGAATCCTCTACCCGCGCTTGTACGCCAACGAGCACTCCGTGGACGAAGTCGCATCGCGGCTCGACGGAGGGGACACCGTTCCCATACCCACGCGGACCGCGGTCTTCGGCAGCATGGCCCGGGATCTCCTCGTTGAGCGCGGGCACTACCCGCCCGAGCGCATCGTGATCACCGGAAGCCCCAAGTTCGATGCTCTGCTCGAGGCCGGTCGGAATTTCGATCGAAGAGAGACCCGCGAGCGCCTGGGCCTTGCCGCCGACGTCCCGATGCTGGTGGTGGCTTCGCGTTTCACGGCCATCGGGCCGGTGTTCGAGGATCTCGTGCACGCGGTGGAGGGCGTCGCCGACCTCTGGCTGTTGGTCAAGCCGCACCAGGCGGAGCGATCCGATGCCTACCAGCAAGTCGGCGCACGGGCTCGCGCGTCACGCCTGCGCATCCTGCCCCCCGAAGAAAATCTCCTCGAGCTGCTCTTTGCCTCCGACGGACTGATAACGGTAGACTCGCTCGCCTCTTCGGAAGCCCTCGTGCTCGGCCGACCGGTGATGGTGGTGAACCTGCCCAGCAACCTGAGCGCCCTCGTGGAGCGTGGTGTCGCCTTCGGCGTCCCGTCGGGGGAGCCTATCGAGCCCGCGTTGCGGCGTTTCCTCCACGACCGGGACCTCGGCCGGGAGCTGGAGAGCCAGCGAAGGAAGTACCTGGAAGAGTTCGCCTACGGAGCCGACGGAGCCTCGACCTCCCGCATCGTCTCCGCGATACGCGAAACGGCCGCAGTCGCCCGCCGGCCGCAGCGAAGCCAGTCGAGCGGAGGCCAGGAGGCGAACCGGGAGTGAGCCTCCGACTGATGGAAGTCGACGAAGCATCAGGCGCGGGGGTGGGGCCCCGCGCCACTGAGGAATGATCTCGGCGATGAAGATCATGAATCCGGTGAACGGTTTCGTTCGCCTGGAAACGGGGGAGCACGTCATCCTCTGCGACGCGTGGCTCACGGATGGAATCTTCGATGGAAGCTGGAGCCTCTACCCACCGCTCCGCGATACCGAAGGCCACCTCAAGGGCGTCACTCATTGCTTCATCTCCCACATCCACGAAGACCATTTCGACGACGCCACGCTCGGGCGGATGGATCGTAACGTCATCATGGTCATCCCCGACGTCTACCCCAATCACATCATGGCGACACGACTCAAGGGGATGGGCTTCGGCGACGTTCGCATGCTGAAACCGGAAAGACGCGCGGAAATATCGAATGGGCTCACCATGGAAGTCGTGCCACGCATGAACGCCTACGGGCAAGAGCTCGAGCAGTACAACCGGCGGGACCTCGAGTCGTTGGTCATCGACACGGGAGTGATCATTACCGCGGCCGGAATCAAGATCGTACTTCTCGCCGACAACGTTCCCTACCGCCCGGAGGACGCCGGCTCGTCGGTGGAGCACATGAAATACTGTGACCTTCTCGGCTTCTCGTTCAATGGGGCCGCCTCCGACTATCCCCTCTGCTACGAGAGCCTCACCGCGGACGAGAAACGAGCCATCGCGAACGAACGCGAGGACAAGCGCGAAGCGGTCAATCGCGCGTTCATCGATCTCATCCGGCCCAAGGCTCTGATGCCGTACTCCTCGGAATTCGCACTGCGCGGACCGATGGCGCGGCGATTCGCCGAGTGGTGCGGCGATGCCTGGTGGGCGGACAAGGGAAAGGTCGTCGAGAGGTACATCGCGAATACCGCGCTACCGACGTTCGCCCTCTACGAAGGGGACGAGCTGCGGGTGGCTCGAGACGAGGGCTACCAACTCGTCAAACGGACGACCCAGATCCCGAAGCTTTCCGATGTCGCCGAAAAACTCTACTCTCCGGTGCCGAACACCCGAGACCGTTACCCGGCGGTGGACGATTTAGAGGAGATTGACACGCTCGTCGACCGCGCGTCCTCGCACATGTTCGAAAAGATGACCCAGTACCGCGTCGAGAGCGACTGGGTGCTCGAGCTCGCTCTCGAGGACTCTGGATGGCAGCCGCTCTATGTCGACCTCCACGAGCGCCACTCGACCCGGCAACGGCCAGAGAAGCGGCCCACGCTCTCTTGCATTTGTGAAGCCAACTATCTGGCGGGTCTCCTCAGAGGCGAGTGCCACTGGAACAACGCGATGATCTCGTTCAACCTGAGATGGAAGCGGGTCCCCAACGAGTTCGACCGGCCACTCTTCGATGCCTTGAATTATTTCCACGTGCCTCGCGCCGCGGGTGCGGCGTCACAACCCGTCCAGAAGGCCCAAGCCCGATAAGATCTCCTGCTCTTTTTTTTTGCGTTGGGGAACCGGAGCTCCCATTCCCGCACTATTGAGCATGTCGGGTGAGGAGCTGAAAATGCGACGATTGCGGCATGTCCTTGAGGCTCTTGCTCTTGTTTGCGGTGTCGGCATCCTTTCGGGGCCGTCGAGCGCGGCCGCACAGAGCTGTGGCGAGATCGGCGGCGACTACTGCAGCCAGTCCGGGTCCTGTCCAACGGGCTACGACTCGCTCGGATCCTCGAGCGACTGCAGCCCTTGTTGTGTTCGAGAACAGGAGCCCCCGCCCGGTCCAAGCTGCGGGCAGATGGGTGGAGACTACTGTAGCCAGACCGGCTCCTGTCCAGCGGGCTACGACTCGCTCGGATCCTCGAGCGACTGCAGCCC
>JBOGJF010000496.1:0-4051 GCA_050747785.1 Vicinamibacteria bacterium | reverse complement strand
CGCAGGCACCGGCTCATGAGCGCCAGGAACTCCTTCCGGCGTGGTGACACGATGCCGTCGAGCGACTTCCAGTCCCTGCAGCCCAGGAACCAGAGCCGTAGGCGGTTGTCGCGGCCATAGTCGAGCTGCCGCATGTACGGCGGGCTGGTCAGGATGCTGCTCACCGGCGTGCTGATCCGCTGGCGTTCCGCGCGCGTGCCGAAGCAGCGCCGCGAGAGGGTGAAGTCGAGCTTCGGCATCCGCCGAAACGCACGTCGCACCTTGGCCTCCAGCCGATCGGCGACGCTCCGGTACGCGTACAGCTTCGGGTGCTTCGATCGCGGGAACTTCTTGATCCGCAGGTACGGGATCGTGTGGCTGCTCGGGTACGACAGGAAGCCGGGCCGCTGGTGGTGCAGGATCCCCATCAGGCACGCGAGCAGGAACCAGCGCTCGTTCGTCTTCAGGACGTCCGTCCATACTAGCGCCTCGCGTAGTGTGTCGGGATGGAAGAACTCGCGCACCCACTTCGGCACTGTCCGCAGGTCCGGCCTTCGGCGGCGCCGTTTCACTCTTGCGGCCATGTGGGCGAGGTCGACGAGCGCGATCTCCAGCGACGAGTACGGAAGGACTTTGCTGCGGGTGAGCAGTTGGGCGTACGGGCTGACGTCGTTCGCGATGACCTCGCGGCCGGCACGCCAAGCCTCCAGCGCGAAGGTTCCGCAACCCGAGAACGGGTCGTACACAACGGAGCCTACGGTCGTGTACTCCTCTACGAGGGCGGCGGCCATCGACGACTTCGTCTTGCCGATGTAGGGGGCGAGCTGGTGGAGCGTGCTCTCGCTCTGCCACGCGCTCCCGTTCCAGGTTGAGGCAAGCTGACTGACGGTCCTCACCGGTCTCGCAGCCTCGCCGCCTCGCGTAGCGCCGTCGCGCGCAGCCACGTCGCCAGGCCTTGACCGCTCCGCTTCGCGGCTTCTGACAGTTCCTGTTTCTGGGCTTCGGTGAGGAGGACGCGCACCTGCAGCTCCTTCCGCTCGGCCTTCGGCTTGCGACGTTTCATGGCGGCCTAATCATGCCCTAATAGGCCGCCCACGTCAAAACGTGGCCGGTGTCGCCGCCGACGTCTGGTCGGACGCGATGAGACCGATGGCCAGCGTTTCCCGTCCCAGGCAGCGCTCGGTGAAGCGGTGGACAGGTGGGCGGGCATTCGGGCCTCGTATCACAGGATTGCTTCCGTATCGGTTTCGGACCTCGGCAGCAGTGTCGGAGTCCAGTGACTAGCCTGACTAGCTGGACGTGACTGCGAGAGCCTGGAACGCTTGGAGCTGCTCCTTGGGGCTGTCGATCTGCGCAATCGGCCGCAGCGCCCGCTCGGTGATCGCGGGCCGGCGGGCCATGTCGGGGAGGACAGGATTTGCTGCTGGATCTCCGACGCGAGGCGGAGCATACGCATGACCTGGGTGACTCGGGCGCGGGTGATGCCCTCCCACCGGGCGATGGCGGCCTAGTAGGTGGCCTCGCCGGATTCGAGGAGGGCCTGCCACTCGATGGCCTTGCGCAGGAGCTCGACCACCCGGGGCGTCAGGGGCGCCTTGGGTGGCTTCCTGTTGCGGACCCGGGGCGGGAGGGCGTTGATGACCCGGTCGGCGGGCATACGGCGCGTCAGGGTGCCGATGTTGCCGTTCTCAAAGGCCCCCTTGGGCCCCGGGGCCACCTCGACAGTCTGTTCGCGGTAGGCGGACATGGGCGCGCCGTCCGCGCCGTCCACGGCGACGTGGACGATGCGGAACCAGATCTCGGGCCCCGCCCATCCCCGGCCGCGTCGAATACAGTTACATCCGGGGAGCCAGGACCTCGGGTTTCGGAGGAAGGGGCGGTGGCTTGGCTTCACAGCTTCCCGGTCACAGGACCGGTCTGCTACGCAGCGACCCTCCAGGACTCCTCTGGTAGCCTAAACCCATCGAACCGCTTGGATCGAATCGTCTTTAATAGTGCGACTCGGGCCCCCGGCACCATTTGTTTTCCGCGACTTTCGAGAAAGGGGAAGGAAGGCGGCGGCAGCGGTCTCAAAAGCGCGGTGTCCATCTGGGTGTCCAGCTTTGAGCGACCGCCCGGCCACGGCCTGATTGATATCGTCGGCCTCAGCGAGTGGGCCCCACGATTGTAACCGCGGGGTGGAAGATCAGGGGTCCCTTCGATCGGCTGTTCGATCGAGCGTCAAGTCGATGCGCTCGTGCGCTACGATGCGATGCGCGTAGACGAGGCACGCCTGGATGTCCTCCGGCTCGAGCCAGGGATAGCCCTCCAGGATCGTCTCCGGCCGATCTCCTGCGGCGAGCATTCCAAGGACATGTTCGACGGCAAGTAGGTGGCCCCGAACAGTCGGCTTCCCGCCGAGGATCTTGGAATTCACAGTGATCCGCTGAAGGAGTTCATCGGCTGTCGCAACTTGCCTCTCCATAGCGTTCTATCTCCCTTGCGCCCACCGACGGTACGCCTCGATCCACTCTGCGCCCGGCGGATGAGGGGTGGGCAGAGGCAGTTCGAGGATCGGAAGGGCCTGACGATTTCTGCCGCGGCGACAGGCGGCGACGATTTCCTCGGCTGCTGTCAAGTCGATTCGTTCGACGAGCACGCCAACACCCAGCACCATCGTCTCGAATGGCAACTTGAGACGGTCCTCGAGCATCGTCAGAAATCCTGTGCGCTGCTCGGACTCTCCGTATGCATCGACAGTCGCGGCAGTGATGAGGCGGTCCAGTTGGGTCGTGGAAGTTGCTGGCCGACGCCTTCGTGTCCGACGTCTTCGGCGGCCTCTCACACCGAACGCTCGTTCAACGATTTCGCTCACGCCGCGCCCTCTAGGCGATACCTGACTGCTCAAGTCTCATCCTTTCCCACAGGGAGTGGACGAACCCAATGCTGATTCTCCCCGACCAAGATGACGGCCCACGCCTCGCGAAGGGTCGATCAGTCCGCCCAGGGCCTGGGAGTCGAAGGTGAAGCGGTCGAACTTCCTCTCGACGCCTCCACGTTTCGTCATTCTAACCTGCCCCTCCGGCCCGAGGCGCCACCCAGCAACAGGGACCCGCCTCCAGCGACCTGTCCGCCTGCCGCCCGATTCCTTGCAAAACAGGGAGAGGTGCAGTAGAATCTTACCAGTAAGACTATTGAAAGGTAAACAATTATGGCGACAGTAGCGACGACAACACTTTCCTCGAAGGGCCAGGTGGTGATCCCTGAGGACGTTCGCAATGCTCTCGGTCTGGAGCCCGGTGCGCAGTTCGTGGTCATGGGCGACGGCGACATCGTGATTCTCAAGCGGATCGAGACTCCAGCCAGAAGCGAGTTCCGGGCGCTCAAGGCTAAGGCCAGGGGTCAGGCGCGCCGGGCTGGACTCAAGCCCGTCGACGTGCAGAAAGCCATCCGCAACGTACGTCGGCGCGGATGAAGGTCGTTTTCGACACCAACGTCCTCATCTCTGGAATCTTTTTCTCCGGGCCACCGGCACGGATCCTGGCGGCGTGGGCCGACGGCAGGTTCGAACTGGTTGCCAGCGTTGAGGTCCTCGCCGAGTATCGGCGGGTTGCCGAGCGCCTTCACAAGAAGTTCTCATCGATCGATATCAACGCCATCCTCGATCTCGTCACCCGGGAGACCCGCATCGTGGAGCCCATCCCCGTGCCGGTGTCTGCCTGCGACGACCCCGACGACCTCAAGTTCCTGGCCTGCGCGCTGGGCGGCGGCGCGAGCGTGGTTGTCAGCGGTGACCGAGCTCTCTTGCGAGCCTCTGGATTCCAGGGAGTCGAGGTCGTGACTCCGCGGGACTTCGTGCGGCGCCACCTCGAAGGGTAGGTCTTGATTGCCGGCCGGGCAGCGGCCTGTGCACCGGCCCGGGAACAGTCGAGGTGAAGGATCGTCGGCCGCTCGACAAGCCTCGGACTCCTCGGACACGGGAAAAGGCAACGAATTGGCCAAGTCCTTTATTCGTTGCCTTTTCCCGTGGCCTTAAAATCCCTCGGGCCACTGGCCCTTCTGGGTTCGACTCCCAGCCCCGGCACCACTTGTT
>JBOGJF010000495.1:0-4749 GCA_050747785.1 Vicinamibacteria bacterium | reverse complement strand
AAGCTCGATCCCTGGAAACCGGATTACCTGCTGACGCTCGGCAAGCTCTACCAAGACGGTGGGCTACACACCCGGGCGGTTAAGGTGTTCGAGCAGGCGAGGACGCTTAACCCGGGCTTGGAGGAACCGGGCGTCGACTAGTGTGTGTATTTAGTGACCGTGGGGCCCGCCGTCTGACCAACCCCGGTCAAAGCAGCCACACAATTTGACGGCCGACAAGGGGCCTCGGATCCGCCTGGCTCGCTGCGCTCAATCGCCGTTCTCGAAGCGCTTGAGTTTCCTCCACAACGTGGCCGTCGTGATCCCGAGCTTTGCAGCCGTCTTCTTTCGGCTGCCGCCGCACTCGGCGAGAATCTCCAGAATGTACTCACGCTCCAACTCACCGAGGCTCAGAGACGCGCTCTTGCCGCGGTCGATGACTTTGTCTGCTGCGCTCTCGGCGGAGAAGGGTAGGTCGTCGAGCCCGAGGACGCCGTCGCGGTCGATGGCGACGGCGCGTTGAATGACGTTCTCCAACTCCCGCACGTTGTCTTTCCAAGGGTGCGCGGTTAAGACCGACATCGCCCGCGGCGATATGACCAACTGCCCGCCACCTTGGCCCCGCAGGGCCTGTTGCAAGAAGTGTCGTGCCAACAACGGAATGTCCTCCGTCCGCTCACGAAGGGGAGGGACTCGCAGCGAGATGACATTGAGGCGATAGTAGAGGTCTTCGTTGAACCTTCCTGCCTTGACGGAGTCTTCTAGCTCCCGTTCCGTGGCGGCGACGACGCGCACGTCCGGAAAGGGTACGGGCACCGCGCCACCACGCCGCGCCGCGCTCGCTTGCAGAAACTGCAGCATGTTTCGCTGGGCAGGCGGCGTAAGCTCCGCTACACCGTCCAAGAATACGGTACCGCCGTCTGCTCGACCTAAGAGATCGCGTTGGGCGAGGTGGGTACCGTTGGGTGCCGCGCCGGTCTGCCCGAAGATTTCGTCTCGCAGGTCCTCCGGAAGGGCTCCACAGTGGATGACCGTGAAGGGTTTGTCGTTTCGGATCGAGAGCGCGTGGAGTGCTCGCCCGATCAACTTCTTGCCCGTGCCAGGCTCCCCGGAGACCAGCACCGTGCTGTCCATGCGGGCGACCTGCTCGACAATCGTCATGACCTCGGTCAACGCCTTGGAAGTCCCGACGATACCCTCGAAGGGGGCGCGGGCTCGGATCGTTTCCTCGAGCACCCGGACTCTCTCCACGAGAGACCTTCGCTCGAGCGCGCGACGCGTAACCAAGAGCAAGCGGTCGGACGGAAAAGGTTTCATCAGATAGTCGTAAGCACCGTTTCGGGTAGCTACCATCCCGCGGCCGGCGGTATTTTCCGAGGCCATCACCACGAGCTCGACATCCGGTGACATCCGCTTAGCGGTTCGCAATAGTTCCGTACCGTCGATGTCAGGTAGAGAAACATCGCTGATGACAAGTTCGAATCGACGGTCAGCCAAGGCCGACATCGCTTGTTCTCCGGTGGCTGCTTCCGCGACCCGATAGCCCTCGAGTCGGAGGGTGGCGGACATGAACTCGCGAATCCTGGCCTCCTCCTCGACGATCAGGATGGAAGCGGCGCGAAGAGATTCTTCATCGCGAGACTTGGCGCTACCTGGCTTGTTCACGCCGCGAGGACCTCTCTGGCATTCGGATCCGAGCCCGGGGTCGGCAAACCACTTATCGTTTGCCGGACCGTCGCGGCAGGTCCGCACGCTGAAGTTGGAGGCAATGGACGGGAAAGGGTAGCATTTCGCGGGTTGCGGCGCAATCCGCTCTTTCTCGATACGAACAAGGAGCCCCCCGGCCCGGTAGCCTTCACGCGTCAGAGCCCACGATGGGGACGAGCTCCCTCAAGTCATCGATGACGTAGTCAGGGGCGAGCGCCCTGACTTCGGCGGCTCCGATACCGTAGGTGACCAAGGACACCGGGATCTCGGAGTTTCGGGCGGTCTCGAAATCCACCCGAGAGTCGCCGACCATGAGCGTTCGTTCCCGTCGAGCTCCGGTGCTCTCGATCAGCGCGTCGACCCCCATGCGATGCGGCTTTCGGAGGGGGAAGGCATCGCCGCCGTGAACCTGGCAGAAATAACCGCGGAGGCCGAGCCCTTCGAGCACCACCAAGCTTTCCCGGGTGGGTTTGTTGGTAAGCACGGCCATCTCCCGCCCCGGGTTCAGCGCTTCCAGTGCCTCTCGGACACCGGGATAGGGACGGGTGGTGTCGAGGAGATGGCTCCGGTAAATCGGCAAGAACCGTTCGAGGGCAGCATCGACCTCCTGTTCGTCCGCGCCGTCACCGAGCGACCGCTCCAGCAACTTCCGCACGCCGTCACCAATGAAACCGTACAGACGTTGCGGCGGAAGGTGCGCGCGTCCCATGCTCCACAAGAGCTCGTTGACCGACGTGGCGATATCCCGTCGGGAATCCACGAGCGTGCCATCCAGATCGAAAATGACGAGGTCCATGTGCTCGATGGATGCTATCGGCGAGGGGCCGACCAGTCAACGTCGTCTGAGGTCGCTTGGATCAGTGAATGGTACAGATCCACACCTCAACCCAACGTTTACTTGGTCGACTTGAACGGCCAGTGAGCCTGAATTATAATCGCATTCGTAGCCATATCGGGCGAGAAACGCATGTTGGAACTGTCGCGGAAAAGCGACTATGCCTTGCGAGCCGTTATCTATCTCGCGCGACTCAACTCGGATCGGTTCGGCCGGGTTAGCGAGATCGCCAAGGCCAAAGACATTCCTCAAGCCTTTCTAGCCCAGATCTTGCCCATCCTCGCCAATCATGGCGTCGTGAAGTCTCAGCAGGGTGCCCACGGAGGCTACGCACTGGCCAGGACCCCCGCCCAAATCACGTTCCTGGATGTGATCGAAGCGGTCGAGGGACCCTTGAAGCTCAACCGCTGTGTCGACGGGCAACACGATGATTGTTCGATCGTCGATGCCTGTGAAATGCAGTCTGTTTGGAACATGGCGCAGCGCCAAACCGTCGAGTTCCTCAGCAAAGTGACCATGGCCGACATGCTCCAGGCACCACACCACCCGTTGGTTACGATCGATCCAGGCGTCTAAGACCCCTGTTCGTACTCCTCCGCCCGGCTGAGATCGAACGCTCGATGTTCCGGATTCCTTTGGAACCCACGAAGCTCACAGTGGCACCGGTAGCAGACTGGAATCTCTCCGAGGCGGTGATACAGAACAAAGTCGATCACGCTGGCGGCGACTAGAACGGCCAACGAAGGCAAGAAGCCCCAGATCGCGTACGCGACCGTGGAGAGCACGACGGTAATGCTTACCGCGGCGCACCCTAACTGCTGGGGAAAATCCTTCCTGAGGTAAAGCTCCTTGTTGCCGCAATGCGGACATTGATCGACCGGGCCCCCCGCCAGAACCGACGGACTCGGAGAGCTCTCCGATGCATGCCCACACTGGGAACAAGAGTGAACCCGCGCGGTCGGCAAAACGGCATACTCGTTGTAGCGGGAGCATTCAGGACAGAAAAAACCTACCCTCAGCCGTTCGTCAACGGAAGTCATAGCGGAAAGCCGGTAGCCGACGTCAGGAATTGAGCAATCAACTCCCCGAAGAGGACGACGACCATGGCCACGTAGAGCAGCCCGGTGGCAGACTGGGTCGAGCGCATCCTGACCGTTTGCAGGATCGGTCCGGCTAGCAACAGAGGAGCGATCAAACCGGTGATGGCTCGAAATAGGAAGAACAGGCCGAGCGTGGAATAGAAGACATCAGCAGGGTTCGTCACTCGAACGACGTCCCACCCCTCGCGGGCCAGGACCACGAGGACACTCAGCCAGCGCCAGACGACCGCCGCCGCGAACAAGAGGGCGCCATCCTTAAACGGCGCGATGGATAGTGACGTATCGACCAGGTACCAGTGGCCGAGCACCATGCTGACTGCCACCGAGCCCAACAGCAGGGACGAACCGACTGCACCCAACGAGCAGAGCACCCAGCCAGCCGACTCGCTGCCACTACATTCGAGACCGAGGGCGGCTAGCGCAATGACCCCCGTCAACGTCAGCAGAAACGAAGGCTCGCTCTTCTTGCCGCGCAACCACCCGTAGACGAGCGCGGCCGCCACCGCGAGCAGACCGTAAGCGAGGCTCGAAGGACCATGGCCGAGCTTCCAGGCAATCGCCGCGGAGACCGCGGAGTAAGCGAGACAAAAACGGAGAAAGGCGTGAGGAAGGCGATTTCGCAAGAGGAGAAGCGACGTCACGATCAAAGTGCCGGCAGCTAGATGCGCGGTGAGGAGGAAGACAGCGGTCGCAATCACCGCCTCATCTTATCTCATGGGTGGGTGTGGAACGCTCTTACTCTAGCTTGAGGTGAAGCCAATACCTCAGGTCGGGAGTCAACTCGGACAGAACCATCCCCGCTTGCACGAGAGTTTGGCAACCCCGCGCGCGCTGGGGATCAGGGCGATCCACGGTCTGCAAGGTCACCTCACAGTTGCCGCACTCGTTGTTCCAGCAGAATCGGCCGAGAACCACTCCTTCATCCACGATGAACTGGACACAACGGAGGAGAGTATTGTTCTCGGGAACGGCAAAGGAGCGACCCTCGATCTGAATGCGGATCAGCTTGTCGAAAGCGTCGTAGATCGAGTCGTCACCTGAGCCCATGCTGCCTTCTGGAAGCACCAAAAACCCCGGCAAGCTCCGAGGGACGAGAGGTATTGCGATGAGTTCGGGTGATTATTGAGG
>JBOGJF010000494.1:0-5060 GCA_050747785.1 Vicinamibacteria bacterium | reverse complement strand
GTCGAGAAGAGTCCCTTCCGCACGGAAGCTCTGGCGAATCGTCAGCCGTCGTCCTCCTCCCGGCCGGAGCCTCAAGAGCTCTCGGGCGGCCTTCTCCATGACCTCGACGCGCGCGTCTCGCCAACCGTAGATGGATTGTTTTCTATCGCCGACGATGAAGATCGACGGCTCCCGGAGGAGACCCTTCCCCTGGCGCGATGCTTGCTCGGCGAGAATGGCCTCCTGAACCAGTCCCGATCCTTCTCCCCAGGAATCGATGAGCGCCCGCACGAGGCGCCACTGCACGTCGTTCGTGTCTTGAAACTCGTCGATCAGCAAGTGATGGTAGCGAGACTCCAACCGAAAACGACTCTGCGAGAACTCCTCGCGCCTTTCGAGCAACTGGACCGCTCGCCAGAGAACGTCGGTGAAGTCGAGCCCTCGGCGCGCCGCTTTCAGATCACCAAAACGTCGTGACGCCAGACGGTAGAGCTTCCATAGCTCGCGGACCGCGTAGAGATCGCGATCGGCGAACCAGGTCCCATACACTCCGGAGACCGCGGGGGCAAGAGCCAGAATCTGGTCTCGGTGGGTCCGATAGGCTTCCTGATGCGGGAAGTCTGCGAGTCGAAAATGTTGTGAGAGCTTCTTCCGCGGCTCCTTGTCTTCTTGGGTCAGAAAGTACGCGGCGACTTGCTCGACGTCCAATGGCGTCGCTCGTTCCCGATCGATCGCTCTGAGAAAGGCGAAGAGAAGCCTCCGGCATTCAGGCAGGGAGCGGTCCGGTCCGGTTGCGAAGAGTTTCGCGACGCCGTCTCGGCCACCCAAGACGCCGTCCAACCGCTCCACGGTGCGCCGGAGGATGGAATCGAGATCGAGCTCGCGCGGAATGCGACGCGCGACGAAACGACGAAGGGCATCTTCTTTCACGAGAGGGTTTCTGAGCAGATCGTGAAGGCTCCGCCGCAACGCCGGCTCACCGAAGGTCGAGATCAAGAAACCCATATCCGGCCCATCGTCCCCGCAGTCCGATGGCGAGGCGGCCAGGGCCTCTTCGAGAGCCATCTCTCCGAGGCGTTGCGTATCGACTTCGTCCAGGAGATCCACGTCGGGATCGAGTCCGGCCTCGAGAGGAAACTCCTTCAAGAGACCCAGGCAGAAAGCGTCGATGGTGGCGATATGGATGTCGAAGAGACGCTCTCTCACCGTCGATCCGAGGTGCG
The DNA here is from genome assembly GCA_050747785.1 of Vicinamibacteria bacterium. Lineage (GTDB taxonomy): Bacteria > Acidobacteriota > Vicinamibacteria > Marinacidobacterales > DATDRI01 > CBDANW01. The sequence continues at coordinate 3,858 of JBOGJF010000494.1, read as the reverse complement.
CCCGACGACGTAGCTCCTCGATGATGCGACTCTTCATCTCACCGGAGGCTTTGCGGGTGAACGTGATTGCCAGGATATGTCGCGGTGCCGCTCCTTCTTCGATGAGTCGCAGGTAGCGATCGACGAGGACGCTGGTCTTGCCGGTTCCGGCGGACGCTTCGAGCGCCACGTTGAAGCCGGGATCGGCGGCCTGCTCGCGGGCAATCCGATCCTCGGGTAGAAATTCGCGATTCATCGGCTCGCGCTATCCTCGGGATACGTCATTTGGTTGCGGCCTCACTCTTCGTTCGGCCGCAGCCTCCGCTCGGCGGGCTCGCTGCGGCCGGCGGGCGCCTGCCCGCCTTCGCTCTTCGAGCTTCGGCGAGGCCTGGCCGAAGCCTTGGCGGAGGCCGGCGGGCGGGTCGAGGGCTCTTCGATCTCCTTGCGGCAAACTCCCACGTACCCACACGTGTTGCAGAGAAGGTCCTGGTAGGGACGTGGCTCGAGCCGTCCCTGGGCGATGTTGCGATAAGTTTCCTTCAGAAGGGTGGCGACACCTTCCGGGTCCTGGCGGGGGACGGCCTTCCGATCGCGGAGGCTGAGGTAGGAGCCCTCCACTCTCGGGGCGGCCAGTTGTTGTTGGAGGCAGGCGGAGTAGAGAGGTACCTGAAGCGATATTTTGACGTCCGGCGTCCGCCCACTCTTGTAGTCGAGCACGTGAACCGAGCCGTCCTCATAGACGTCGACACGATCCGCACGGCCCTTGATCCGAACGAACCAAGGGCGTTCGCCTTCCGGTCCCTCGGGAAACTGAAAGTGATTCTGAAAGGCGTACTCGACCAGGCGCCGGCGCAGGGCGGGCTTCGCCATCTCCTGACGGAGCAGCCACTCGATCTCTCCGGTTTGACCTCGACCCCCGAAAAGCCGTTCCATTTCCAGCCGCCGCCGTTCCGGCGGGAGTTGCTTCACCGCGACGCGACGAAACACCGCGAGCGCGTCCTGGTAGTTCTTCTCGGTGATGGCACGGGGCCGGTCGGCGAAGCCGTCCCATTGTTGAAAACCTTGCCTCAAGATCTCGTGAAGGAGAATGCCGCGGTCGAGTGGCGTCATCGACTGGTCGACGTCCTCCTCTTCTCGGAGTCCGAGCACGTGCCTCGCGTAGTACTTGAACGGGCACCGAAGGTAGAGCTCGAAGGCGGTCGCCGAGACCGGTTCCGGCTTCAGAAAGGGAAGAGGGCCCACGCTCGCTCGTCGTTCGCCGCTTGCGCTCCGTTCAGTTCGTATCCATCCCGCTCGGAGCGCCTCGGCACCGGAGATCACGAGTCCGTCGAGCGTGCCTTCGGGCAGACTCTCGTGTCGTCCTTCGATCACGTCTTCCACGTCGTCGAGAAAAGGAGAGGCCACTGTCGGGATTTCGTCATCGAGCAGGTGACGGCAAACGACCACCGTAGCCGAAGAAACTCGGAGGAGCTCGATGAAACGGGATCGCTGCGCGGCAAGCTCCTCGGTATCGGTGGGCCAACCGAAGTCCTTGAGGAGCCATTGAGGGTAGAAGATATTTCGGGGGGAACGAGCAGGCCATTCCCCTTCGTTGAGGCCGAGCAGCACGACCAGCTCGAAGGAGCCCAGCCCCGCTGAGCGAGCGTCCACGATCTGCACGCCGTCACGCCCGCTTCTCTCGGAGAAGGTGTGCGATTCGATGGCGCGGTGGAGCCTGTCCTGGAACGTGAGGAAGGTGAGCGGTGGATCACCCACCTGCCGCGCCGCGTCGGAAAGACGTTCGAGAATCGAAAGGAGCGCCCCTCGCGCTCTCTCGTGACGGGCTTGGTCTTCGATCATCCCGGGCGGTCGTCCGTACTCATCGAGAAAGCTTCGCAGGCAAGCGACCTTCGCGCCGAGAGAGGTTTCGGGGTAGCCAAGCACGGCGAGTCGTTCGCCGATGGCAACGAGCGCCTCGAGGGCCGGTAGCTCGGTGAGTTCTTGCTGTTCCAGACCGGGAAGGGTCTGTTGACGGGGAAGTCGCCGGCGGTCGTTCCTCATCCGGCGCCAAGCGTCCGTACCTCCTGATTCCCGGAAGCGCAGGAGCTCCCGATCCAACGCCGCAACGGCTGCGGCGCCCACATCCCGGAAGCGAAAGAACGGACTGCGAAGGAGGCCCAACGCGGCGTCGCGCCGACCGGCACGATCGACGAAGGCAAGCACAAGATCGACGGCGGCGAGATAGGGCTCGACCGCCAGCGGGAAGTCGTCCTGCAGTTGGTAGGGTATGCCGGCCTGGCCGAGTGTCTTCTTCGCCAGGTAGTTGTACGGGAGGGGCGAGGGCACGACGATCGCGATTCGGTCGAGCGGCGGAAGACTCTGCTCGGTGGCGCGTGCTTTCAGCAGCCGCGCTACCTGGGAGAGAACCTCCTCGCGATCGCGCGCGACGAAAGTCGTTTCCCCTCCAATTCGTGGTTTCAGGAGAACCGGGCCGACCGGAGTCGGAGGGCCGTGTCCCATCTCGAACGAAGTGGCGGCGAGCAGACGGTGGACCGGATAGCTCTCGGCGCTCGCTTCGGGCACGAGAACGTCGATCGTTCCGTCCGCAATAACGGCTTCCAGGAACTGGAGCTCCTTGGGCTCGACGGTCTCTCCGCCCAGGATGAAGACGTTGCAGTAGGGGAACGGTCCGCCCTTTTCGACGAGGGCCGAGAAGATACCGGACGTGTCCCCGAGACCGAGCGAAGTGAGTTTCGTTCGATAGCGTCTTAGACCGTCCTCGAGGAATCGCGTTTGGGCTGCCATCCGCTCGGCGCCCAGATCGTCGGGAACGTCGAACTCTTCTTCGGCGCGCGCGAAAAAATCCTCCAGGCGGTGGCCGGTCATCCAGAGCTCGTCGCTCCACGCCAAGATGCGGGAAGCGAGCGCCTCCCGCGGCGCGAAGGGTGGTGTGCCTTCTTTGTGCGCCGCTTCCACGAGCGCCTGTTCCAATAGAATCTCGCGTAAGAGAGGATCGACCGGTCGGACTCGACCGAGGGAGCGCGCGACGAGCTCGCGCGTCAAGGCGGTCATGGTCGCGATCGCAGGGAGCACCGCAGCGGCCCGATCCTTGAGCAGCGTGCGCTCGAGCGTCTCGCGAAGTAGGTGACCGGATGCGGCGGTGGGTACGAGAAGAACGACCTCGCGAAGCGAAAGCGCCTGGTGGTTGATTCTCTGGAGCGAGCTTAGAAGGTAGTCGTGCACGCCGCGCCAGCCGTCACAAAGGACGAGGCGCGGCTGGTTGCGATGATCTCGGGTTGCCCCGCGGTTTCTCGACAAAGGAACTCCCTGAAATCATATCGCAAGCACCCGGTACGAACGAAGGCGAGGGGCGTGTGGGCGACTTATCGGTTCGTCCTACTTCTCCGTGGGACCCCAGAGCTCTTCCAACCTCTGCGCGCGGCCGCAACCCCACTTGTAGTATCGGTACCGGATGGGGTTTTTCTTGTAATAGTCTTGATGGTATCCCTCGGCCGCGTAGAACGTGGACGCGGGCAGGATCTCCGTGGCGATCGGCTCCGCGAACGGTTTCGCTGCTTCGAGCGCGGCCTTGGATTCTTCGGCGAGTCGTTTCTCTTCTTCGTCTTTATAGAAGATGGCGGCGCGATACTGAGTCCCCTTGTCGCAGAATTGACCGGCACCATCCGTGGGATCGATATTGTGCCAAAACACTTCCAGCAATTTATCGTAGCCGACTGTTGCCGGATCGTACTGGACCTCGATGGCTTCGAAATGTCCCGTGCCACCCGCTGAAACCTCCTCGTAAGTCGGGTTCTCCTTGGTGCCGCCCACGTACCCGGAAACGACGGCGCTGACCCCCTCGACTTTCTCGAACGCCTCTTCCATGCACCAGAAACAGCC
>JBOGJF010000493.1:0-6859 GCA_050747785.1 Vicinamibacteria bacterium | reverse complement strand
ATTGCGTGGTTGCTTTGACCGGAGCTCGTCAGACGGCGGTGGGTCCCCGCGGCGCTGATGCACATTAAGACGAAACGCTCCGCTTTCGCTCCGGATCGAAAAACGGAAGCTCGACGACTCTTGCCTCCGCGCGCTTCCGCGCGTATTCGATCGTCATCTCGAGCTCCACGGGCGTTCCGGGCTTACCATGCTTCGAGTCGATGGTGGCGAGGGCACAGAATTTCTTGAGAAGCTTCGACCAACAACTGGTCGTCGCCCGGCCGATCTGCCGCTCAGCCGCATAGACCGGCACCGGAATGCGGGACGCGACGTTCGGCAGTTGAGGGATGAGCCCGACCTCCGCGAACATCCTTTCGAGCTCCGCCCACTGGACTTCGAGCCCCACGAACGAGAGTGCGGGCCCTCTTTCCTTCTCTGCCTCCAAAGCCTCGCGGCCATTGAAGTACGGCTTGTTGAAATTCACCGCCCAACCGAGACCGATCTCATAGGGAGACGATTTCTGAGACTCGATGAGCGCTTTCTCGGCGCTGATGAAGTCGACCTCGATGAGCGGATATCCGGCCTCGACCCGTGCGAGATCCAGAGCCAGCATGCCGGTCGGCAAGATGCCTCGCCCCTTCCCAACCTCCATCAGGCGATCCCAAACGCGCTCCGCGTTCTCGGTCGAAACCCAGATCTCGAAACCAAGGTCTCCGGTGTAACCCGTCCGGCTGACGTGCGCGGGAATGCCGCCAAGCTTGGTCTCGGTGATCCAGAAGTACGGGAGCCCCGACAAGTCGGCGCTCGAGAGCTCCATCAGGATCTCACGTGAACGAGGCCCCTGAAGAGCGAGTGCCCCGAGCCGCTCCGAGAGATCTTCGATCTCGACTTCCATCCCTTCGGTATTCGCCTCGAACCAGCGGAGCGTTGGATCGGCAGCGGTGGCACGAAAGGTCGTCTCACCGAGACGCTGAAACGTCCCGTCCTGAATGACCTTGCCCTCCCGATCGCACCAGGGAACGTAGACGACCTGGCCGACTTTCGCCTTTGCCGCGTTTCGGGTAATGAGCCGGTTGACGAGTTTCTCGGCGTCTCGGCCCCGGATCTCGTACTTGAAGAGGGGGGAGACGTCGATGAGCCCGGCTCCATTTCGTATGGCGTGATACTCCGGCTCGTGAAAGTCGTCGTAGGAGCTTGGGGCGAAGTAGCCGGACCATTGACGCCAGTTCATGCTCGTGCAAAGAGCCGACGTTCGAGAATGAAACGGTGTCCCAACTGCCATGGCCGTGTTATTCTCCTCGATCCAATGGGATCTCGCAACGTGGCGTATCGCAGAAAGACATGGCCAAGCCATACGACGTCATCGTAATCGGCGCCGGCCACAATGGCCTCGTCCATGCCGCCTATCTGGCCAAGGCAGGCAAGAGCGTTCTCGTCCTCGAGCGCCGACATCTCGTCGGGGGCGCTACGGTCACCGAGGAGATCTACCCGGGCTTCAAGTACTCCGTCTGCTCGTACGTCGTAAGCCTCCTCCGTCCGGAGATCATCGAAGAGCTCGAGCTGGCGCGTCACGGGCTACAGCTCCTGTCCCTCGACGGCACGTTTACCCCTCTTCCCGATGGCAACTATCTGGCTCGCTGGCACGACCACGCCAAGACGCGGCGCGAGCTCCTGAGGCATTCGCGCAAAGACGCCGAAGCCTACGATCAGTTCGGCACGATGATGTACCACCTTTCCCGCGCCGTGCGGGAGCTTCTCTCCACCGTCCCGCCGGAGCCGAGCTCCTTCCGGCCGTCGGACCTGATGGGTCTCGCCAGACTCGGACAAGATTTCAGAAATCTGGGCGGGGATCGTCTCTACGATCTCACCAAGCTCATGACCATGAGCTCCGTCGATTTTCTCGACGAGTGGTTCGAGAGCGACGTACTCAAGGCGACGATGTCGGCGAGCGGCATCATTGGGACGTTCCTCGGCCCGCGCTCGCCAGGAACGGCCTACGTGCTCCTGCACCACTACATGGGGGAGATCGACGGCGTCTTCCGTTCCTGGGGCTTTCCGCGCGGCGGCATGGGATCGGTGGCGGAATCGATCGCCTCCGCGGCAAGAGGCTTCGGAGCCGAGATCCGCACCGACGCACCCATCGCGCGGCTCCTCGTCAGAAACGGCAGGGCGGAGGGCGTCGCTCTCGAGAACGGTGACGAGATCCGGGCGAGCCGGGTCGCCTCGAGCCTCGATCCCAAGCGTACTTTCTTGAAGTTGATCGAGCCGAGCGACCTGGATGCGGATTTCGCGGCGGCGATCGGCCGGTTCAAGATCCGCGGCTCTTCGGGCAAAGTGAACCTCGCGCTCGGCGAGCTGCCCAACTTCACCTGCTTCCCCGGGGACGGGCCCCACCTTCGCGGCTCGATCTCCATCAGCCCCAGCATCGACTATCTCGAGGAGGCCTACGACGACGCCAAGTACGGGAGCTACTCGCGACGACCTTACATGGACATCCTGATCCCCTCCCTGGTCGATCCCTCGATGGCGCCTCCTGGAAAACACGTGATGTCCATCTTCGTTCAATACGCCCCCTACCATCTCGCGGAAGGGACTTGGGAAGAAAAGCGGGAGGCGTTCGGCGATGCGGTCGTCGACACGTTGAGCGAGTACGCACCCAACCTGAAGAACGCGATCCTGCACCGGCAGGTGCTCACGCCGTGGGACCTGGAACAGAAGATCGGTCTCACCGAAGGAAACATTTTTCACGGCGAGCTGACCTTGGATCAGCTCTTTTTTCTGCGACCCGTTCCCGGTTGGGCAAAGTACCGGACGCCGATCCGAAACCTGTATTTGTGCGGCTCCGGCGCCCACCCCGGTGGCGGCGTGATGGGAGCACCGGGGAAGCTCGCCGCCCAGGAGTTACTAAAGGACTCGGATACCCAGTAATGTCGAGGGCGGGTTTCGGCCCGCGGGGCCGCCGGCCAGGGGAGCCCTCAGCCCGAGCGAAGCGCGAGCCGAAAGCGAGTCGCGAAGCGAGGGGCACGGGCGTGGTCGATGGATGGCCGCCAAACTACGTGGTTGCTTTGACTGGAACGAGCCAGGCGGCGGTGGGGTCCCCGTGCCAGGAAGGATGAAGTGGTAGCACCGACGTCACCGAAGAGCGAGGGCGGCGAGCGGGAGTGGGGCCCCGCGAGCACTAAATATGACGTTATTGTTATCGGCTCCGGACACAACGGTCTGGTGACCGCTGCGTATCTGGCAAAAGCTGGGAAAAAAGTCCTGGTTCTCGAGCGCCGGGAGGTCATCGGAGGCGCCGCGGTGACCGAGGAATTCGCTCCCGGTTTCAAGGCCTCGCCCACGACCGATCTCTGCGGACTCCTGACTCCACGGGTTGTCCGCGATCTCGGGCTCGGCCGGCACGGTCTCGAGATCCACCCCCTCGACCCGGCGGTCTTTCTACCCCAGCCGGATGGAGGTCACCTGACCATCTGGCGAGACCAAGAGAAGACCCTGCGCGAGATCGAGCGACACTCCAAGGCCGATGCTCAAACCTATCCGAAGTTCGCCCGGTTGATCCAAACGCTGGCCCGGTGCCTGCGGCCCGCGCTCACCCGCCCCGCTCCGCGTCCGAACGGCGAGGGGTCGGCCGATCTCTTGGAGCTGCTGCGACTGGGCTGGGGCATCCGTCGCGTGGGCGCCACCAACATGCACCAGCTCCTTCGCATTCTCCCGATGTCGATCGCCGATCTCATGGACGAATGGTTCGAGGCCGACGCGCTGAAGGCGGCCCTCGCCAGCCGGGGGATCGAAGGGGTCGGCCTCAGTACGCGTGCGGCTGGAAGCTCCGCTGTGTTTCTGTACCATCATCTGGGTGAGCCGGGATGGCCGCTCGTGTCGTGGGGCCTGCCACGTGGTGGGATGGGCAACGTCACGAGTGCGATGGCACAAGCGGCGCGGGCGTTCGGTGCCGAGATTCGAACCGTCGCTCCCGTCGCCCGCATCCTGACAAAGAACGGCCGAGCCTCCGGCGTGGCGCTCGCAAACGGAGACGAGATCGCCGCGAGCGTCGTGGTGTCCAACGCCGACCCCCGCAGCACGTTTCTCGGCTTGCTCGAGTCTACGGATCTCGAGACCGATTTCATCCTTCGCGTGAAGCGAATCCGATATCGCGGCGTCTTCGCCAAGATCAACCTGGCGCTCGGCGAGCTGCCCAACTTCTCTTCTCTTCCGGCCAAAGACCCAGCCGCCCATCACCGGGGCCTCATCCAGATCGGCCCCACCATGGACTATCTCGAGCGCGCCTTCGACGACTCCAAGTACGGCCGCTTCTCGTCGAAGCCTTTCCTTAGGGTCACGATTCCCTCGCTCACCGACCCGAGTTTGGCTCCGCCGGGTCAGCATGTCATGTCCATCATGATGCAGTATGCTCCCTACCGCCTTCGCGACGGCGGCTGGAGCGATCGGAAAAAGGCACTCGGCGATGCGGTCGTCGATACACTCAACGAGTACGCGCCTAATTTGAAGAGCTCCGTTCTACATCGACAGGTCCTCACGCCATTGGATCTCGAGCAGACCTACGGTCTTCCCGAGGGCAACCTGCATCATGGAGACCTGGCCTTGGATCAACTCTTCTTCATGAGACCGGTCCCCGGCTGGGCCCGCTATGGGACCCCCGTTCCGAACCTCTACCTTTGCGGCTCGGGGACCCACCCCGGTGGCGGCGTCACCGGGGCGCCGGGCTACAATGCGAGTCGTCAGATCCTCAAAGACTGGGGAAGAAACAAGGGGGCGAATTGAACCTTCTTAGGATGTCTTCGAGCCCTATCCGGCCGAGTTCAAGCCCTCTGAACATGACACGCCTACTCGTCCTTTTGGCCACGACGCTAACGTTCGCACCGGTTTGGACTCAGGCCTCACAGCAACGCGCCCTGACGGTCGACGACTATTTTCGGATCCATCGTGTCGCCGAGCCGCAGATCAGTCCCGATGGCGAGTGGATCGCTTACACCGTGAGCGTGACGGGCTTGGAGGAAGACGAGGAAGAAACCCGCATTTGGATGGTCCCGACCAGCGGAGGCGGGCCCATCCCTCAGCCCATTCCGATGACCGCCGAGGGCAGCTCGGCGTCCCGGCCTCGCTGGAGCCCGGACGGAAAGTACCTGGCGTTTCTGTCGGATGACGAAGAAGAAGCGGCCCAGGTTTGGACGCTCTTTCGACAGGGTGGCGAGGCAGTGCAACGCACCGACGTCGTACAGGGAGTTTCCTCCTTGGAATGGTCTCCCGACGGGAAGAAGATGGTGCTCGTGATCCAAGATCCCACGCCCGAACAGGTGAAGCAGCAGGAAAATGGCGGAGAGGAACCAGCCGATGACGAGAAGCCGCCACGGCCCTGGGTGATCGATCGCTTGGAGTTCAAGGCTGACTACGTGGGCTACCTGGACCGCCGTCGTACCCACCTCTACGTTCTGGACGTCGAAGAAGGCGAGCAGAAGCAGATCACGTCTGGTGACTATGACGACAGCGCGCCGGCATGGTCGCCCGACGGAACGCGCATCGCTTTCGTCAGCAATCGGACGGAAGAACCGGACAGCAATTACAACACCGATATCTGGGTGGTGGCGGCGGACAATCAGGATCAGGGAAAGACGCTGACTCGGATCACGAGCAGCCGGGGTGAAGACGGTTCTCCGACTTGGAGCCCCGACGGCCGCTTACTGGCTCATACGGCTCAAACGGACGTCGAGGCCATCGTGTACGGCACGCCTCACCTGGCCGTCTCTCCCGCGACCGGCGGACCAACCACCGTTCTCACCGCGAAGCTCGATCGCCACGTCTCAAGGCCGCGATTCTCCGCGGATGGTCACTCGATCTACTTTCTCTGGGAAGACAGCGGCGACGTGAGCCTGGCCCGAATCTCACCGGAGGGGGGGGCCTTGACACGCGTCATTGGTGGTCCAAGGGTGGTCGATGCCTTCTCGATCGATCCAAACGGCGCCATCGCCGCACTCGTGGGCGAGCCCCATCTCCCCGAGGAAGTCTTTCTCTTCGAGGGAGAGAATCTTCTCCAGATGACGAGGCACAACGAAAAGCTAGTCTCCGAAGTCCAGCTCGGAGATGTCGAAAAGATTCGCTTTCCAAGCGATGATGGTACTCCGATCGAAGCCTTCGTGATCAAACCTCCCGGCTTCGAAGAAGGTTCTCGTTATCCAACGCTACTGAGTCTCCACGGAGGGCCGATGGAGCAGTTCGATTTCCGCTTCGCTTTCCACGAGCAGCTCATGGCCGCGAACGGCTATGTGGTGGTGATGCCGAATCCCCGGGGCTCTTCCGGCTACGGACAAGACTTCACGCTAGCAATTTGGCAAAGTTGGGGAGAAAAAGATACGGAAGACGTCTTGGCGGCAGTCGACCATGTCATTGAGCAAGGCTACGCGGATCCGGCTCGGCTCGGTGTCTTCGGATGGTCCTATGGCGGCATCTTGACGAACTACGTCATTACCAAGACGGACCGCTTCAAGGCAGCCGTCACCGGAGCGAGCGAGACACTCTACATCGCCAACTACGGACACGACGAGTATCAGCGTTGGTGGGAGCACGAGCTGGGGTTGCCCTGGGAGCATAGGGAGCGCTGGGAGAGAATTTCACCCTTCAACAACATCGAGAAGATTGTGACCCCCACGCTCATCATGGGAGGCGATAACGACTGGAACGTCCCCATCAACAACTCCGAGCTTCTCTATCAGGCGCTGAAGCGACTCGGCCGCACGACGCTGCTCGTGGTCTATCCAGACGAGCACCACGAGATCAGTAGGCCCGTCTTCATCAAGGATGTCTACGAACGCCATCTGCAATGGTTTGATAGATACGTGAGGGGCCAGCATTAGGTGCACTAGCAGGG
>JBOGJF010000492.1:0-4585 GCA_050747785.1 Vicinamibacteria bacterium | reverse complement strand
GATTCAACAGGCGCGCTCGTGGATCAACGCGGCTGCGGCGCTGGTCGGTGCAGGTCGGACTCGGGCCCTGCAGGAAGCGTCTCGGTTGCGCGCCAAGATCGCAGCCGAGAACGCCGCTCCTCCATTTCAAGTGCCTCGCGAAACCTTCGTCACCAAGAAGTGCATCTACCCCGGCTGTGGACAGACGTTCGAAACCGCCGGCTCGCGGATGATGTGCAAGGAACACGTCCACCGGCCGAAGCCAGACCCCAAGGCTGTTCTCGCTCCCGTCGCCTATCGCCTCCAGAAACCTCTCGGCCGTCCGACTGAAGCCGGCCCTGATTCCAACCAGAGTCGCGGAGACAAGATGAGCCACTACGTGACGGAGGTGAGCCCCCTTCAACAGGCCCGGGACGCCTACGCGGAGGCCCTGGCTCTCGGCGACTCGACGGGGTGCTCCGAGGCGATGGAGAAGATCGTGCGGCTGACCCGCGCAGCCGCCATGCCTTCACCCGGGATCCTCAAACGCATCGTCGTCGACAGTTTCGCGGGACACGGGGAGAATCCGGATCGAGGCCGCGAGTTCGTCACGAGGAAGTGTCAGTCGTGCGGCGCCGACTTCGAGACGCGATCCGAGCGGACGAGGTGTGATGAGTGCATGAGCAAGCCGCGGCCGAGTGATGGCGCCGACAAATGGCGAAGATGATTGGGAGCCCCGTGCGAACGAGGCGAAGCATCCCTTTCGCGCGATCAGCCCGAGCAAGCCGCAGAGGCGTTAGCGCGAGGGGGTAGTGCGATCAGGCTACTCGCTTACGAGGGCGCAGAACCCGGTCGAACCGGATCTTGCACTGTGGACAAGTCTCCTCGCGCCGTGAATCAGTGGGCTTCCCTGAGAGCGTGTGATACCGGATTTCATGCCGCAAGGCATAGCGGAATCGCTTGGTCGCCTTCCAAGAAAGTAGACATCGCTTCAACCAGCAGCCCTGCCGTTGCCAGGTCGATATCGCCGCTCGCCGGAACTGGATGATTCTCGAAGTTCTTCTTCGCCATGGCGCACCCCCTTTCGCGCCCCAACATAATGCCGGCGAAGGTCAAGTGCCACTTGGATGGCGACATGTCAGGGGGTCAACCCGAGGTAGATCGCTGAACGTGGCCTAACGTGGCGAGGAGATTTCCAGGGAGGAGCAGGGCCAGGGCGCTGGATGAGAGTAGCTACTTCTCGATGGGTTTGTACCTCAGACATTTCTCATGGCGGTACTGCTCAACCCATTCCGCGAAGAGCGTCGTCGGAGGGCCACAGTCCGGACAGTAGTCGGGCTTCGGGTCGTTCCCCTCTAGCGATTCGGTGGATGCGCGAATCGGCCACGCTTCACCGCATTTCAGACAGAACGGCCCCACTGCCGGCTCCAGCTTGACGTACTTCTCGCGGGCGATAGGCTTCGCGCAGAAGTCACACTGTCCAGATTTTGGAATCCTGACGTTCTTCATGTCTCCAGCATATCATCGAGCATTGAGGCGCGGGGGCTGGTCAGTTTCGCTGGCCGCTGCCCAACTCAGCCGATTCACGCGGTGAGCATCATCGGTTCAAAACGTCGCAGACGACTCCGCGGAGAACGGGTCCCTCCATGCCTCCACCCGAAACCAGCAGGCCGATGTACTCTTCGATGCGCATGATCATGATCTCCCGCCCGGCGTACAAGAACGGCTTCGTGTAGTCGGGATTGCCCTTGACCAGCAGCTTGTCAAAGACCAGCCGAACGCCGGTAATCTGGTAGGGGCGATCTGTCGTGAACACGACCTGTCCGAACTGACGGATAGTCAGATAGTCCGCCGCGACCCCTGTCGCCGGGGGCTGTGGGGGCGTCGGCGGTCGAGCGGTAGGAGGCGCAGGAGCTTGTGTCGGTTCAGGAATGCCCGGCGAGGCTTGAGTTTCACGGGTCTGGAGTTGGATTGGAGTACGCTTCGCTATCAACTCATTACCCGTTCGTGGCCAGTCGATGTACCTCCTGTAGCGCACGAGTAGCACAAGCGCGATCGCGACCAGAATGAGCGTTACGAGTCGCGCCACAAAATCGAAGACGTGATTGAAAGTTTCGACATGGCCACCGACTGTCGCCCAGAAATCCGCACCACTCGGAGACGTGACAGGCGTGGGAGTCGGACGAGCGGGCGCCGCGATGGTCGGCTGCGGCTGCGCTGGCGACTGCAACGCAGCCACGGCGAAGCCCGACGACAGGGCGGCTGACACAACTACGAGGCACGCTAGACCTCGCATGGCGGTCCCACATTATTCATCGTCTTCCTGTCCGTCGTCTCTTAGCGGGGGCAGGTCGCCGGTTTCTCGGAAGTGTTGCAACTCCTGAACTCCGGCTTGGATTTTCTCTGTCCACACACCCAAGGACTCTAGATAGGCTCGGACGCTCTCAACCTCATGACCAGGGCGAGAATGTTGGAGCGCTTTCTGCACACGCTTTGCGGCCTCGTTCTCCTGTGGATGTTGCTGACCCTTCCGTTCTCCACGCAGCGCGTACACTGTGTCTGTGGCGACGCTCGACGCGAGATCGAACTCGATGATCGACGTCACCGGGGAGACGGCATCGGCAATCTCCTTGTCGCTAATGCCCGCTTCGCGAAGGGTATCGCTGAGTCGGTCGCGCTCCCGTAGAAGCAGATGATCCAAATCGGGACCGGCCAATCGCTGACCTCGCGAAAGACCGAAAGCGATGGCTCGCGCCACACCCGACGCTAGCCTGCTTACGGCATCGGCCCTCGCATAAACATCCTTCTTGACACGAATCAGTTCCATGAATGCCTCGTCGGCGCGATAGTCGCTCGGCGCGTACAGGCACTTGTGATTGAAGTTCAGGGTCAGGAAAAACAAGACGACGAGCAGCCCCGGGAAGAGCATGACGAACCAGACAAAGTCCCCCTGGATCTCAGCGGGCAGCTTCGGCAAAACCCACGCTCCGCTCACCTCGGCGAGACCGGCGAACACGCCGACTACGGTCAGCGGGTTTCTGATGAACGCCGGCACTTTCCCTACGGGTGCTTTGTGAGCCGCCACAGGTCCTCCGTCGAAGGGGGCATTCTACGCTGGTTGAACCGGGACATGCGCTGCTCCCCTCGATCGCAAGCAGGACGCCCGAGGTCGCTGGACGAGCGGCGGGTGCTGATACCTGTCCTCCGCGCACCCGGTCGAGGTGCGCGTCGAGGCCCCGACCTCACGGCAATTCCAGGCACAAGGGTTGCGCTCGGGCGCCAGCCAGTTGACCCAGGAATGTCCTTGCATTCCTGCCTCGGATGGGGAGCCTCTTGTGCGGAGGTGACCCCATGTCCACGAAGCGTCAGAAATGTTCCCGGTGCAAGCACAATCTCGCGCCGGGCAAATTCAGTGCGTATTCCCGCGGCAAATCCGGCCGGTGGTGCCGCGCGTGCAAGAAGGCCCATCGGCAGGCGAAGCAATCGACAGAGAAGGTGAAGGAGGCGCAGTAACGTGGCTATCTTCTAACGGAAGTCGAGGACCGGCAAAGAATGGTACGTCCGGGTCCGGTGGCCGCAATCTCGCACCGGCCGTCTCATCAAGGAACGCATCGGCCCGGGACACGACGGCAAGGAACGCGCGAAGATCCGGGAGGCGCAAATCCTCCAGGATCTCCGCCAAGGCCGCGACCCGGCGTGGCGCGTTATCAAGCCGCGGCTGTTCGAGGACATCGCGATCGAGTTCCTCGAATCTCACGTCGGCGTCAAGGTCGAGGTCGTGCGCGAGGACGGAACGATCAAGCTGCGCCGACGCGATGGGGTCCAGCCGGTCCCCTTGAAGAAGGACGCTGACGGCTTCTTTAACGTGGCGGTCCTCCTGCGGGCGTTCGACCGGAAGACCCTCCAAGCCATCAATCCCCGGGCGATTCAGGCGTTCATCTCCGATCACCTCCGTGACGGCGTGACCAGGGGGACCGTGAACCGTCAGCGCGCCACGTTGTCAACCATCTTCTCCTGGGCGATCAATCAAGACCCTCCCATGTTCGGCGGCGCGAACCCGGTCGCGAAGGTGAAGAAGTCCCCGGAATCCCCGGCGCGCGAACGCTATCTCACCCCCGACGAAGCCGCCACGTTGCTGGACAAGATGGACGCGAGATTCCGGCTCCTCCTCCTGGCCGCGCTCCACACCGGGGCTCGCCGCGGGGAACTCCTCAAGGTGACGTGGGCGGATCTGGACCTCGAACGTCGGCTCATCACCTTCCGCGACACCAAGAACGGCTCGGCTCGCACGGTTCCGTTGTCCGCCACTCTGACCGCGGCGTTCAAGTCCTTGCCTCGTCCCATCGCTGGCGGGCCGGTGTTCCGCACTCCCGAAGGCGAGCCCCTGCAGCCGACCATGTTCCGGAAGGCATTCGAGTCGGCCGTCTCCGCGGCTAAACTGGGCGACTTCCGCTGGCACGATCTCCGCCACTCCGCCGCATCGTTCATGGTTCAGGCGGGCGTTTCGTTGGCCACCGTCCGGGCGTGGCTCGGGCATCGTTCCTACGGCATGACTCTCCGGTATGCCGCGCTCGCTCCTGACCATCTGCGCGACGGCGCCGACGTCATGGATCGTCTGGCGGTGAAC
>JBOGJF010000491.1:0-3024 GCA_050747785.1 Vicinamibacteria bacterium | reverse complement strand
TCTCAGATGGGAGCAACTCGCTCTGAGAAGCGGGCTCACCCAGGGTTTGCTCGAACTCGGAGCCCAGAAAACTCATGAGTCGAGAGGTGGAGAGTCGCCTGCCGTAGAGCTCGACAACTCCCACGGGTGCCATGCCCTCGGCGGCCAGGCCGACGAAGACGCTCGACCAGAGCGGGCGATCTATCTCCATGAGCACCGAGCCGTGCTGCACGAAGCCGCGTCGGCTCCATTTCTGTGCGGCACCGACGAGCTTGCGTCCGCCAGAGGTCATCTCG
This sequence comes from Vicinamibacteria bacterium, assembly GCA_050747785.1. Lineage (GTDB taxonomy): Bacteria > Acidobacteriota > Vicinamibacteria > Marinacidobacterales > DATDRI01 > CBDANW01. The sequence goes on along the minus strand of JBOGJF010000491.1, from coordinate 2,749 downwards.
TGACGCGTAGGCACCGCAAAGCAGGGAAGCGTGTCGTCGAGCTCTCGTCGCACGGAATGGCGAGACAGCGGAGCCGGATCGACGTGAATGCCGTTCCGCTCGAAAGCCCGCCGCAGCACGCCGCTCACCCATCGATAGGCCTCGCTAACGGAGAGACCGCGAAAGGGTCCGTCGGCGCTTGCCGCGACGCAATACGTGAGCTCCCGGTGGTGAAGCACCGCGCGGCCTCCGGTGAACCGGCGCACCGCTTCGACGCCGAGCCGGCGGCACGCCGATGGGTTGCAGGTCCGGTCGAGCTCCTGGCGAAAGCCGATCGACAACGTTGGCTGAGACCAACCATAGAAACGAACGGTAGGAGGAGCAAGCCCCTCGACGGCGCTCTGGAAGAGTGTCTCATCGACCGCCATGTTCCACGCCCCGTGCCCGGGACCATGAAGCAATAGGCGCCAGCGCACCTGGCTAGCTCGAAGGAGCGCGGAAGGGTTTCAAAGGAGGGTGGTCAGGGGTGTGTAGGGCCGATTCTGAGATGTGGCAACGGGATGGCAAGTCACCTTTCCCTGATAGACGTTCACGCCCCGATGAAGGGCGGGGTCGGTGCCCACCGCGGTGTCGAACCCATCCTGGGCGATGCGGAGCGCGTAGGGGAGTGTGACGTTGGTCAAGGCAAACGTCGATGTGCGTGGCACCGCGCCCGGCATGTTGGCCACACAATAATGGACCACTCCGTCGACGACGTACGTCGGATCACTGTGCGTCGTGGGGTGCGTCGTTTCGATACACCCACCCTGATCGACCGAGACGTCGACGATCACCGCGCCCCGCTTCATTTGCCTCACCATCTCGCGAGTGACGAGCTTCGGTGCCGAGGCTCCGGGCACCAACACCGCCCCGACCAAGAGATCCGCCCTACGCACCGACTCGAGAATGGTAAGGGGATTGGACATGAGCGTGGTGATCAAGCTCGCGAAGAGATTATCCAGATGCTGCATCTTGGAATGACTCTTCTCGATGACCGTGACGCGAGCGCCCATGCCCACCGCCATCTTGGCGGCGTTGATGCCGACGATGCCGCCGCCAATGATGACCACTTCCGCCGGGGCGACGCCCGGCACGCCTCCCAGGAGTACACCCTCCCCACCCTCTGGCTTCTCGAGGTAGTGGGCGCCCTCTTGAATGGCCATTCGGCCGGCGACTTCGCTCATCGGCGTGAGCAGGGGCAGAGCTCCATCTTCGGTGGCGATGGTCTCGTACGCCACGCCGGTCACCTTGCGCTCGAGCAGTGCCTCGGTGAGCTCGGGTAGGGGAGCGAGGTGCAGATACGTGAACAGGATTTGGCCTTCGCGAAGCTTCGGGACTTCGGAGTCCAAGGGCTCCTTGACTTTGACGATCATGTCGGCCCGCTCGTAGACGTCGTCGGCGGAGGGAAGGATGCGCGCCCCTGCGGCTTCGTACTCCTCGTTGGCGATGCCGCTTCCCTCGCCGGCACCATCCTCCACGAGCACTTCGTGTCCCGCTTCGTGGAGCGTCTTGACGCCTCCCGGGACTAGTCCGACGCGATACTCGTTGTCCTTCAGCTCTCTTACTGTTCCGACTTGCATGTGGCCTTCTGCAACTAGTTTGGTCCGAGCTTCGGTCCTGGCTCGTCCGGCACGCCGGTCGATGGCTTGGAGCTCGCCGTTTCCGCCGGGCGCTTCTCTTTCGGCTGTCCTTCTTTGTCTGTCATGTTGCTCGAGCCACGGAAGATCGCGCCCTCGGCGACCGCGATGAGCGGGGCGCGGAGATTGCCCAAGACGTTCCCGGTATTCGTGATCTCTATTCGGTTCTTGGCCGTACAGTCGCCTTCCAGTTTTCCCCGGATGGATACGTTCTCGGCTTCTATCGCGGCCTTCACGCGACCCGCTTCGCCGATCACGACCAGCCCCGTGCTCTTGATCTTGCCCTCGACGCGGCCTTCGATTTGGATGACGTCGGAGGTAGCGATCTCACCGGTGATGAGCGCCTCCTTGCCGATCAACGTGTTAGGCGTGGGCGTGGAGATGGTGGGGGATGAGACGGCCTTTTGAGTGAGAGAAGCTGAATCGGGCTTAACAGGTTCGGGTTTGCCAAACAATCCCACGACACCTCCCTAGAGATCGATCGCGGACCGGGAGAATCCCCGAACGGGCTCTCTCTGGATATCTCAGACGGTCCGAACCGGGCGGCTGGTGAGACTCGTGCGACGTGTGACTGATGTGCCCCGGTAGACGGTTAGCTATCCTCATCAATCGAGCACCGGCGACCCCACCCCCGTTGTGATTCTGGAGCGGGCGACGGGGTTCGAACCCGCGACCCCAAGCTTGGGAAGCTTGTACTCTACCAACTGAGCTACGCCCGCCAGCTTAGAGTAGCGAGTATAGCTGCGGGTGAATCGAAGTGTCAAAAGGTTCTCCCTATCCGCTAATCCGTTGATTCGACATGGGATTTTGCTAGAATCACGGCAAGGACTTCCTCGCGCCGCCGCTTCATCTCGTCCTCCGTCAGCGCTTCCAGATTCAGCCGTAACAAGGGTTCGGTGTTCGAGGGGCGGACGTTGAAATGCCAGCCCGGGTAGTCGACCGAGAGGCCGTCCAGCTTAGAGATGCGGCCGTCCGAGTAGCGCGACTCGAGTCGCGCGAGAACCGCGGGGACGTCCTTAATTTTGGAGTTGATCTCGCCGGTGATGAAGTATTTCCGGCGCAAGGGGGCGAGCAGCTCGGAGAGTGTCCTGTCT
>JBOGJF010000490.1:0-2830 GCA_050747785.1 Vicinamibacteria bacterium | reverse complement strand
GTGGTAGAGCGCGTTGTACTCGAAATCCAGGTTGGTGACAATAATGTCCAACCATCCATCGCCGTCGTAGTCGCCGAAGTCGGTGCCCATGCCCGCCTGCGTCTGACCGTCTTCGCCGTAGCCGACTCCGGCCAGCAACGTCACGTCGGTGAAACGCCCATCGCCCTCGTTCCGAAAGAGAAAGTTCCGCATGGAGTCGTTGGCGACGTAGATGTCTGAATCGCCGTCGTTGTCGTAGTCTCCCCAGACGACCCCGAGGCTCTTTCCGTCATCGGTGACCATGACGCCGGCTTCTTGCGTCACGTCGCTGAAGGTCCCGTCTCCGTTGTTTCGAAAGAGAAGGCTGGGCGTTACATTGTACACGTCGGGATGACAGTAGGCCTTGAGATTCCTGCCAAGGTTGCCGCAGAACTTGTGGTTCTCGAGGCTGAAGTCCACGTAGCGGCAGACGTAGAGATCCAAGAATCCGTCGCCGTCGTAGTCTCCGAAGGCCGCGCTCGTGCTCCACTCCCCGGCCGCGACTCCGGACGATGCCGTGCGATCGCTGAACGTCCCATCACCATTATTAATGTAGAGCACGTTCGGCCCGAAGTTGGTCACGTACAGGTCGATATCTCCGTCGTTGTCGATGTCTCCCGCCGTCGCCCCCATCCCGAAGCCGGTGTGCGCTACTCCAGCCTCTGCCGCGACTTCGGCGAACGTCCCATCGCCTTGGTTCCGGTACAGAGCATCGGCCGGAGGAGCCGCGGTCTTGGCCGAGCCGGGGAGCGGTGCGCCGTTCAAGACGTAGATATCGATGAGCCCGTCGCCGTCATAGTCGAAGAACGCCGCGCCCGAGCCCATGGTCTCCACCATGTACTTCTCCTCGGTGGCCGCGTTGTAGTGGACGAAATCCAGTGCGGCCGGGGCGGTCACGTCCAGGAAGGCATCCTCGGCCGGCGCAAGGGCGGCGGAAGCGAGTAGCCCGACCACCGCAAACGATCGCCGCACGGACGAGCACGGTCCGCTACGAGCATATTTGCGTGTCATCACGACCGTAGCATATCGTAACCGGACGTAAACCGAGAACATTGGGACCGTTCAACCACCTCCCAGCAATCGGAACATGACCCTTCTACTAAGGCTGCTCGTCGCATCGCTGCTCCATGCAGCCGGGATGCAGTCTACTTCGACGTCCGAGGACATCACGGCGCTGGTGGCTCGGGCCGAGAGCGCGCTCGCGAGCGGTGACCTGGAGCGTGCCCAGCGAGACTTCGAGCGCGCGGCTACTCTGGACATCGATAACCCTCTACCGCTCTTGGGCCTCTGCGAGATCGGCGAGCGAAGAGGCGAGCTCTTCGAAGCCCTCGAGCTGTGCCGGAAGGCCCAGCGGCTCGCGCCCAGCGACCCACTGACTTCGCTCGAAGTCGGGCGGCTACTGGCTCGAATCGGTGCCGTGTCCGAAGCGCTCGATGTCTTGAGCCAAACGACTCGGCTCGACCCCAACCACCCAACGCCGTACATCCTCTCGGCCCTTCTGCTTCGCGACAGCTCCCGGCACAAGGAAGCCATCGTCATCCTCGAGCATGCGATCGCCCAGGGCGTTGGGACACCGGACGTGAGCGAAGAGCTGAGCCTCCTGCTGCTCACCGTGGGCGAGCGGCCTCGCGCCGAGGCCGTGGCCCGCGAGGCGCTGCGAGACCACCCCCATCACTCCGGTCTCACGATGGCTCTCGGCCTGACTCTGATGACATCGTCGGAGGGACGGGAGGAAGCCGCCGTGCTCCTTTCCAAAGCACTGGAGCTCGATTCTCCGCACGCGGCGCGGATCCATCTCGAACTTGGCAAGGTCCTGATGGATCTGAGCCGAACGGACGAAGCGATCGACCACCTGCGAGAAGGGGCGCGCCTTCTTCCCGAGTCCGACGAGGCCCACTACCGTTTGGCCACCGCGTTGCGCACCAGCGGAGATCCCGTGGGCGCGCAGAAAGAGCTCGAGCGATTCCAGGCGCTGAGCCAGACTCGAGATCAGTACGAGTGGGCGGCCAAGAAAGTCAGCGTCGACCTGAACGAAGCGCAGAAGCTCGCTTTCGAGAATCGTCTCTCCGAATCACTCGACCTCGTCGAGGCCGTTTTGGTATCCCACCCTCAGGAGCCGCGAGCTCATGCTCTTCGGGCAAAAGTACTCGCTTCTTTGGGAAGGACCGCCGAGGCGCTTTCGAGCATCGTCCGGGCCCGAGAGCTCGCGCCGCAGGTGGTTGAGTATCATTACCTGGAGGGGCGCTTTTCAGTAACGCTCGGTCGCTTCGACGAAGCCGCGGCGCCCCTCGGGCGGGCGATTGCGCTGGACGCATCACTCGCGCCGGCCCACGAGTTGCTCGGTGTCGTGGCGGCCAACCAGGGGCGTCACGAGGAGGCGGTCATCCTGTATCGTCACGCGCTGGAGCTGGGCGGCGACACTGCCACGCTGCACCTCAATCTTGCCGAGGCGCTCCGTAATCTCGGTCGTCTCGAGGAGAGTGAACGAGAGCTCGAAGCCTATCGGCGTCGCAGCAACGACTAGCCGGCCCACCAAAAAAGAGGCCTTGCTGTGAAGCAAGGCCTCTTTTCCTGTCGCGCAGGCCGACTCGTCATTCAGACAGCCTGCTAGACTATCTCGTCGTTCAGAACTGGACGCGGACACCTCCCTGCACCCGTCGTTGCGATCCCCCGGCCACCTCGATATCGCCCAAACCATACTCCGGATTGGGCGTCACGCCGCCGCGCAATACGGGCTCCATCTGCGAGTTGGGAAACGGTTGCGGCGCCCCGTCGCTGAGACCGAAGTTCGCGTTGTTGAAGAGGTTGAATA
>JBOGJF010000489.1:0-3970 GCA_050747785.1 Vicinamibacteria bacterium | reverse complement strand
CTCGATGACCGGCGGGGGATACCACGTTTCTCCCGTGGCGCGATCGGTGATCCGATAGGCCAGGACGCCCTTTCCGAGTAGTAGGTCTCGATGTCCCGCCATGCCGACGTTGATCCAGGCCCCGTTCGGTCGGTTGCCGGTCCATGCCTGCAGGTAGGCGGTGGCCGCCGCGGCGGCGATCTTGCCGACTCCGGAAACGATGAGCGCTATGTCGTCGTTCTGGTAGATCTTGAACCCGCGGGCCTCACGCGCCGGCTTGAGATTGAAGTGAGAGACGAGAGGCTTGGCCTCCGCCGGGAGCGCGACGACCAGACGGATCACGAAGCCTTCTCCTGCAGGAGCTTCAGGTAGTTATCCAGCTTGTCCTGGTACGAGGCCACATCATCGAGCTTTCCTCGCCGGCGAGCCCCGGAGAGATAGATCTCGATCTTGTCGAGCAATGTGTACAACGTGGCCTGCCGATCGGTTGGAGACAATGTTCCAGACTCCAATATCTTCTCCAAGGACCGAATGCGGAATCGGTCCATACCCCAATAACGACGCGAGAGCTGATCGGCGTGTCCGCCGTACTTCACGATGAGGGGTTCTTCGAGGTAGAGCACCGGGTAGCGCGAGCAGACCCGCAACCACAAATCGTAGTCCTCGCAGGCGGGTAGCGACTCATCGAAGAGACCGACCCGCTCGAAGAGGCTCCGATTGACGATGACCGAGGACGGAGAGACGACGCAGAGGGGAAGACAATCCTCGAAGATGTGGCCTCCTGACTTCGCATGCTTTTTCATCGGGTTCACGCGCTTCCCACGCCGTATCCAGATCTCGTTCGTGTGGCAGAGCAGGAAATCAGGTTCCTTGCGCAGTGCTTCCAGCTGATGCTCGAGCTTCCGAGGAAGCCATTCGTCGTCGGAGTCCAGAAACGCGAGCCACTCTCCTCGCGCTTCTCGGATTCCCCGATTGCGGGCCGCGGCCACTCCGTGATTCTCCTGCCGCACGTACTCGACGCTCGGGAACTCGCTCCTCAGCAGCCGCTCCGTGTGGTCGGTCGAGCCGTCGTCGACGACGATGATTTCGTCGGCGGGGTGAGACTGGTCGAGGACGGAGCGAACGGCCCGAGGAAGGAGCCCCGCCCGGTTGTGCGTGGGGATGATGACCGAGATCGCTTGCTGGCCCATGGCGGTTCCCGCCCGGAAGGATAGTGCGGCCCGGCTTCTCGCTCAACTCCGTCGAGCCAGGCGGTCAACGGTCTCCTTGAAGTAGGCTAGCGGGCACCCTAGAATGCCTCGCATCGAGGTCCCATGATCGGGCGCACGCTCTCTCACTACAAGATCTTAGAGGAACTGAGCCGCGGCGGGATGGGGGGCATCTACCGTGCCACCGACGTGAAGGAAGAAGCAGGGAGTAAGCTCTAGCAGGGTGTCGGGTGAATAATGTGACCCTGCGCGAGCGGAGCGTCCGACTTCGCCAAGGCTTCGTCGGGACCTCGCCGCCAGCCTTCGCAGGGCTTCGGCTTAGCCTCGCCGAAGCCGTGGCAAGGAGGAAATCTCGCCACGGCGAAGGCGGGAAGCCCGAAGGGCGTACGCGGGAGCCCGGCGCGCTTGCGCGCCGACGAACGCGCTAGCCGCGGGGGTGGCCCCGCGGCACTGAGGAGCCAAAGTCCCGTGCCGAACATCGACCCACGTACACGCGAATTCATCGATTCCCATCGCGTGGCGCGGCTGGCCACCGTCGACGCCGCGGGGCAACCCACGGTCGTTCCCATCTGCTACGCGTTCGACGGGGAACGCTTCCTTTCGGCCATCGACGACAAACCCAAGACCGTCTCCGAAGATCGTCTCAAGCGTTTGAGGAACCTTAGGGTCAACCCGCGGGTTTCCCTCGTGATCGACGACTACTCGGAAGACTGGACGGAGCTCGGCTACGTGCTCGTCCGCGGGCTGGCGGAGGCCATCCAGCCGGATGGACAGCATGCCGGGGAGCACGCGAAGGCGGTCGATCTCTTGCGCCGCAAATACCCCCAATACCGCACGATGAGAATCGACCGGCGTCCCATCATCCGCATCGAGGTGACGGCCATCAGGCGCTGGTCGTCGAGACTCTAGGCGAGCGCCTTGGATTCAAGGCCGGCTTGATGGGGGCGAGGTATTTGGTATAATAGACCTGTATAAATTGACCATAGACTTTTTGAAATGACCAAAGAGCGAGAAATCAGTACTAGCGACCTCAAGACGCACTGTTCGGAAGTCATCGAGGAGGTCTCCCGGCGCCGGAAACCCATCATCATCACTAAACGTGGGAAACCGGTGGCCAGGTTCGTGCCGGTGGACAAGGGAGAGAGAGAAACACTGTTCGGGTTTGCGCGGGGCTTCGTCAAGATCCATGGTGACATCCTGGAACCCATTGACGTCCAGTGGGAGGCTCAGCGCTAGTGCTTCTTCTGGACACGCACGTGCTTCTCTGGATGGCGGAAGGACTGCCGCAATTGCCACCATCTTCACGGGAGCTCATCGACAAGGCGGCAGCGGAAGAAGGTTTAGCAGTGTTGGAGTGCCCTCCTAGCCCTTCGTTTGCTTGACCGCTCTGGTGAGAGCGGGTAAGTACTCGAAGAGATCCCCCACCACGCCCACGTCGGCGACGCCGAAGATGGGGGCGTCGGCATCCTTATTAATCGCGACGATATAGCCCGAGCCCTTCATGCCCACGACGTGCTGGATCGCCCCCGAGATGCCGGCCGCCACGTAGAGCTTGGGACTCACGGTCACGCCGCTGCTTCCGATCTGATGCTCGTGTGGTAACCAGCCCGCATCGGTGACTGCGCGGGAGGCTCCCACCTGCCCACCAAGGGCGTCGGCGAGATCTCTGACGACGCCGAGCTTCTCGGGTGCTCCGATGCCGCGCCCGCCGGAGACGATGATCTGAGCTTGCGTGAGGTCGAGTCCACCGGAGGCTCCCTTCTTCACCTCCACGAAACGCGCGCGGAGATCACCTTCCGAGACCGCGGCGTCTATCTTGCGAACCGCTCCGCCCGTGCTTCCCGTGAAGGCCTCCGCCGCGCCCTTGTCCATGGTCGCCATGAGAGGCGAGGCATTCTCGATCTCGACCTCGTGGACGAACTTTCCGTTGAAGGCCTTTCGCACGAAGCGCATCCTGCCGCCCTCCACCTTGATGGTGGAGCAGCCGGTCGCGAGCGGCACGTCGAGACCCGCTGCCACGAGAGGTGCGACGTCCCAGCCGGTCGGGGTGTGGCCGATGAGAACCAGCTCGGGGGACTCCGCGCGGATGATGGATTCCATGACGCGCCGGTAACCGGCTCCGGTGTAGTCAGCGACCGCCGACCCGTCCGCGTAGACGACCTCTCCCGCGCCGCGCTTCGCAAGCGCTTCGGCGAGCCCCGCGGCATCCTTGCCGAGGAGCATTGCCTTGACGTGGGTTGGCTCCGTCCAGCCGGCTTGGCCCGCCACGCGGTGCGCCATGCCCAGGAGCTCGAAGGTGATCTCTTTGAGGCTTCCGTCCTCGTGTTCCGCGAGGATGAGCACCTTACAAGCCATCGCTAGATCACCCCCGTGTTTTCGCGGATGCGTTTCAACAACTCTTTCGCCACGTCGTCCGGGCTTCCGGCCAGAATCTCGGCGCGTTTGCCCTTGGGCGGGGCGGAGAATCCGACCGTTTTCAGCCGCGCGGCACTCCCACCGACTTTGCCGGCGTCGAGGCCCAGATCGCCGAGACCGACGGTGTGGATCTTCTTCTTCTTGGCAGCCATGATGCCCTTCAGGCTCGCATAACGGGGCGTGTTGATACCGGTCTGTACGGTCACCACGGCGGGAAGGGTCAGGTCGACCACCTGGAGGCGATTGTTCTCCAGCTCTCTTTCGACGCGAAGAGTGCTCTCGTCTCGAAGCGTCAAGCTCAGCGCGGCGGTGGCGCAGGGCCAGTCGAGAAGGCGCGCCAGAGATGTCCCCACTTGCGTGTGGTTATC
>JBOGJF010000488.1:0-4592 GCA_050747785.1 Vicinamibacteria bacterium | reverse complement strand
CCTCCATCACTTCACCCGGCTGGAGAAAACCTGTTCGGGTGCCCTGCGCGAACGCTCCGGAGGAGGTTCCGCTCGAGGTGCCGCTATTGAGCACGTCGCCAGGATACAGGGTGATGATGGACGAGCCGGACTCGATCAGCTCCCAAAGGGAATGGATCATGTCGCCGGCCTTCGCCTCTTTCACCGTCACGCCATTGATGGTGAGCTGCTGATGGAGGCGCTCCATGGGATCACCGTAGAACTCCTTCGGCACGATCCAGGGTCCCATGGGGGCGAAGCTCTGGTGGCCCTTTCCGACCAGCCAGTCACGGCCGTCGAATCCTCCCGGCGGACGGCCGCCCCGATCCGAGACGTCAATCGACACGGTGTAGCCGAAGACGTAATCCTGGGCCTCGGCGGCCGAAACGTACCTAGCCGCACGGCCGATCACCGTTCCGAGCTCCACCTCCCAGTCGACCCGGTCCCGACCGGCTGGTATGACCACCGGCTCTCCGGTTCCAATGACGGCACCCCGGGACGGCTTGAGGAAGAGATAGGGGACGCCCCGGTTCTCTCGTCGCCGCTTGTTACTCTCCTGCAGCTCCTGCTCGGAGCAGCCCTCGCACGCGTGGCTATAGAAGTTCACCGCGGCGTTCAGGATCTTCCCCGGATAGATCGGTGGAACGTACCGGAAGTGATTGAAGGAATTGGCTCCCCGGGTAGGACTCGAACCTACAGCCTACGGATTAACAGTCCGCCGCTCCACCATTGAGCTACCGGGGAGCAAGAGCCAGACGCCGGAAGTCTAACACGAGGGTTTACGACCCAGCCACCTGGTGGGCGTCGAAGTCTCCACGCACTAAGCGGCCCGTTTAGGGCCGCCGGCCGGGAGGATGAGCGCCGCGCGTGGATCCGCAGTCGCCTCTTGGCCGCCGAAGCAGGCTGTTGCTTTGAGGGGAGCTCATCAGGCGGCGGGGGGGCCCCGCGCGTCACTAATCTAAGTTCCTGATTTGGTCAGGTCTTGTAGCACGAGCTTGGCGACCGCTTTCAGCGTATCGAAAACGCCGAGGCCACTCGATGATTTGGCGACCGCTTCCAGAACCGGCTCGTTCTTGATAACGAGCAGCTTCTTCATTTCTTCCACCGAAGCTACGTTCGGTAGGTCGCGCTTGTTGAGCTGGAGGACGTAGGGGATCGTCATCAAGTCATACCCTTGGGACTTGAGGTTGGCCTCGAGGTTTTGGAGACTCTCGGCGTTGGCGTCCATCCGCTCGCGCTGCGAGTCGGCCACGAAGATGACCCCGTCGACACCCTTTAGGATGAGCTTTCGGGACGCGTCGTAGAACACCTGGCCGGGGACCGTATACAGGTGAAAGCGAGTCTTGAAACCGCGCACGTTCCCGAGCTCGAGCGGCAGGAAATCGAAGAACAGCGTCCGATCCGTTTCGGTTGCGAGAGAGATCAGCTTGCCCTTGGCGGTGGGATTCGTCTTGTCGTAGATGAATTGCAGGTTGGTCGTCTTGCCGCACAACCCGGGTCCATAGTAGACGATCTTGCAGTTAATCTCTCGCGAGGCGTAGTTGATGAAGGTCATGCGTTCCGGTCCGGGCTTCAGCTCACTCGATCGTCATTCACTGAACAGGCTATCGATATCCTCGTCGGTTATTTCTGCGAAGGGCGAATCCGCGGCAGAGCCGAATGCACCCTTCTCGGCTTCGACCTTTTGCATGATTCGGTCGAAGATATCATTGAGCTCCTTCGATGCTTTCTTGACGCGGAGTCTGATCAAGCCTAAGGATGAACGCTCGTCGAAGATCACGACTAGAATGACGCGCAGGCCTACGATTGAGATATGAATGTTGTCCCGCTCTCCCTCGTGAAAGAGGATCGAAAACTCCTTCTCTCCAATCAGTTTGGCGAGGGCGTCCGTGGCCGCCACGTTGCCGGCGGTCAAGGAGGCAAGGGACGTGGTATCCAAGTTCTCGAGGTCGCCGTGGGCGGCGATTTGCTGGCCGTTCTTGTCGACTAGGAAAACCAGCTTTGCGTTGGCGTCGACGCGGAGCTTGCTGATAATGCTCTTGATCTGATTGAACTCCTCGTCATACATGACCACGTCAGCGGTCGCCATGACTGTGTTATCCTCCGTCCGGCCTAAACACTCTTGGGGGATGCAACTGCGGGCTTTTATTACTTATACCGGAAAGGCCCTCAGAGTGCAAGCGCGCGCACCCCTAAGCGCAAGAAAAAGAAGCAGAAGTCAGAAATCGCGTCGTCCTTCCAGTGCCTTCATGATGGTCACCTCGTCGGCGTAGTCTAGCTCGCTGCCGACCGGGATTCCCATGGCGATTCGCGTCACGCGGATTCCCAGGGGTTTGATGAGCTTGGCGAGATAGATGGCGGTGGCTTCACCCTCCACGTTGGGGTTGGTGGCGAGGATGACCTCCTCGATCCCCCCGGCGCGGAGCCGCTCCAGTAGACCCGCGATCTTGAGCTGCTCGGGGCCCACGCCCTGAAGGGGAGACAACGCACCCATCAGCACGTGATAGCGACCCTTGAACTCGTGGGCTTTCTCGATGGCGACTACGTTGGCGGGCTCTTCGACGACGCAGAGTTGGGACGAGGTTCGATCGGGCCTGGTGCAGTAGTCACAGGGGTCGACGTCGGTGACGTTGTTGCAGATCTGGCAAGGCGTGATCTTGTCCTTGACGTCGCGGATCGCTTGGGCGAGCGCCTGCGACTCCTCAGGGTTGCTGCGGAGGAGGTGGAACGCGACCCGTTGGGCCGATTTCGCACCAATTCCGGGTAAACGCTTCAGCTCGGCAATCAGGCGGGAGACCGGTTCGGGGTAGTCTTTCACTGCGTGCCGTGGTTTCTAGAAGAGTCCGGGGATCTTGATCCCGCCCGCCAAGCTGCCGACGCGTCGTTGGGTTTCCTCGTCCACCTTGCGCGCGGTCTCGTTGACCGCGGCGGCAATGAGATCTTGAAGCATTTCGACATCGTGTCGGTCGACGACCTCTGGGTCGATCTTGACGCTCGTGATCACTTTGTTCCCGGTCATCTGTACGGTGACCATCCCTCCACCTGAGCTGCCTTCCACCGTCATTCCGTCGAGCTCCTGTTTGAGCTTTTCCTGCATGGCCTGCGCCTGCTTCAGGATTTGGTCCATGTTCTTGAACATCGGTGTCACCTCTTGTCGGATTGCTCCGACGATTGACCTTCGGGTGAGGTCTCGAGAGAGCGAATGTCCTCGATCTCACCCTGGAATGTTTCCAGGAAGGATCGGACCAGTGGCTCCTTCAGAACTTTGTCCCGAAGCGCGTCCCGCTTGGGAGGCGTGGTGGGCTCGAGCTCCGAGGCGAGCGAGGGTTCGATGCCTAGTGAGCCTGATGCCTCGGGTGAGCCTGGTGAGCCTGGTAAGTCCGTTGAGCCCGACGAAGCCGATGAGGCGATCTCGACGCGGAGTGTCCGGCCCGCGCACTCAGAGGCGGCCTTGGCGAGGATGCTGCGCAGGTCCTCACGGTCGAGCTCGGTACGGGAGAACTCCTGTGAGGCGTCGAAGCCCACGCGGAGACAGTCCCCGTCGAGGCTCACGCCGTCGTGATGAGAGAGCAATGCATGAAGCTTCGGGTTCACGGTGCGGAGTCGATCCAGGATGCGGGCGACCAGCTCCGCAGCATCGGGTCGATCGTGGGCCACCGACGGCTCGACGGGCTCAGGCGATCTCGACGATGGGAGGGACGAAGGCGTGGTCGTCGACGGCTTGGACCCAGCCCGCTTCGTTGTGCTGGCCGGCTTCGGAGCCGACGGCGAAGCCTTGACCGGTGGCGCAGACCGAGGCGCGGGCGGGCCTCCTGACTCCAAGGCCTCGAGCCGCGTCAGGAGGTCCTCGAAGGAGGCGAGGTGTCGCAGCTGCGCCAGCTTGAGCAGCGCGACTTCGAGATGGAATCGCGGCTCGGGCGCCCAGCGGAGGGCCCCCTCCAATTGGGTGAGCAAGTCGATGCTTCGGATCACGTCATCTTCCGACAGATTGTTCGCGATCTCCGAAAGCTCCTCTCGGTCGTCGGCCAGCTCGACGAGGTCGGGTGCGACCCGAATCATCAGCAGGTCCCGAAAGTATTGGACCAGGCCGCGGGCGAAGCTGCGCAGGTCTCGTCCGCCGCTCACCAAATCGTTCACGATGGACAACACCTTGGGGGTGTCGCGATCGGTAATGGCGCGGGCGGTGGCCGCGAGAATGTCCAAGTCGATAAGCCCCAGAAGCTCCGCCACGTCTCTTTCCTCGATGTGCGTTCCCACCGCCGCGAGTACTTGATCGAGGGCGGAGAGCGCGTCTCGTAGGCTTCCTTCGGCGGCACGCGCGATCTGAGACAGTGCGGTTTCCGAGATCTGGAACCCTTCTTGCTCGGCGATCTTCCGCAGCTGATCGGCGATGACGATGCTCGGAACCGTCCTGAACTCGAACTGCTGGCAGCGCGAGACTATCGTATCGGGTATCTTGTGGTACTCGGTCGTGGCGAAGATGAATTTCACGCGCGGCGGGGGCTCCTCGAGCGTCTTGAGGAGAGCGTTGAACGCTTGAGTCGTCAACATGTGCACTTCGTCGATGATGTAGA
>JBOGJF010000487.1:0-4234 GCA_050747785.1 Vicinamibacteria bacterium | reverse complement strand
ACCATCGATCGCCCCCGATCGCTGGATGCGGTGTTGCTTGTCAAGCCGGTGGGAACCCCGGGTCACGGAGACTTGGAATTCGTGGACTCGCAAACCAGTCTCTTGCTGATTCCGAGCATCCTCATGGCCTCGGTCACGGACGCAAGAGGCTCGAGCCCGTATCCGACACCCTGGAGCCGTCAGCGTGCCGTCGTGCCTCTTGTGGAGGGTGAGGTGCTCGAATCGGCCGTGCGGATCCTGAAACGGAACGGCTTTTCGCTAGGAAGCACGACCGAGGCTGAAACCAGCCGGTACGCCGCGGGTACCGTAATCTCGCAGGATCCGGCGCCCTACGAAGCAGGGGACGATACAACCGAAGTGACCGTCGCCATCTCGTCCGGTCCTCCGAAGGGACCCGACGTGATGCCCGACTTCGTTGGCCGCAACGTCGCGGAATTGTCCGAGTGGCTGAGGCAGAAGAAACTCCCTTCCTCCTTTATTCAAAAGGCCAACAACTCGATCGCGCCCAAGGGGATGGTCGTGGGCCAGACCCCTCGGGCCGGCACTAGGATGGACGGAAACACAGAGATCGTTTTCTACGTGAACGGCGCCAACTGACGCGGGTGCGTCGCTCGAGGTTGGGTCGCTCTGGCGGGCCGCACCCCCGAATCCTAGACCCATTCCTCCTCGCCGACCAGGTTTCTCACCGGCCGGATCGGAGGATTCAGCGTAAACGACGTGCGGCCACCCTCGACGGCGCTCAGGTGCACCTCCCCATTGTGCGACACCGCAATCTTCTGCACGATGGAAAGGCCCAGGCCGGTGCCCTCCGGTTTGGTCGTGAAGAACGGCACCCACGCTACTCCAGGCGGCGAGCGTCGCGAACCGGTTCAGCGGGCTCATTGCTTTGGGAAGTGCTGCCCGCCGCTCCGCTTGCGCGCCTCGGCTAGCGTCCGGGCTCGCCGTTCACCTCTCGGCATTTGGCCGTTCCGGTTAATGCACGGCCTTCGAGCGCGTCATCACCCTCGACGCCGAGACAGTCCAAGATCGTGGGATAGATGTCCAATATCGAGGTCTTGGCATCGGATACGTGGAACCCGTCCTGCCTCCCTTTTCCGACCGGCTTGACCAGCAAGAGGGCCCGCAGCGAGCGTGATCGGCTCTCCACCAGGACGTTGTTCTTCATCCGAAAGTTGTCTCCGTGGTCCCCGTTGATGACGATCAAGGACTCGTCGAACCGGTCGAGCTCGTGTAACTGCTCGAGGAATCCAAGAACGAGTTGCAGCGTGCACTGAACCTGTTCGGGCATGTCGGTCTTGACCGCCGTTTGCTCGTAGGAGCAATCGGACCGTAGCACGTAAGGCGGGTGGGGCATCAGCAAGTGAACGAAGCTGTAACGACCTCCCGAGGGACGGTTCTTTTCGTCCTGTATCCATTGCGAGAAGCTCACCGCCGAGACGACCGGCCCTGAATAGGAAAGAAACCGGCCCTCCTCCATACGCTGCAGATCGGCCTGATCCAAGCCGAGCTCGAAGCCTCCCGACGCGAGCCACGCCCGTACTCCGGAAGGGATCTGGCTGAATATCCATAACTTTGCGAAAGCCGACGTGTTCATCGCCACCAAGCGTTCCCTTGCGTGATCCTCCTGGCGAACGACGTAGTCCGCGATCTCTATCCGCGTGTCCTGGAGGGCCGGAACATGGGCGGTCGTCACGTAGCCGAGCCGGTTCAGGCGGGCAAGAAGAGACGACACCCCATTTATGGATTGCTCCATGTATTCCCACTTGGCTCGCTCGTAGGCATAGCGCTTACTGGCGAACATCGAGGCAAGGGAGGTCGCGGTCAGGTGATAGACCGCCTCGTTGTTCGGGAAAAACGTGAACCCGCCAAGCGCGTCCTCGACCTCGGGGGACAGATACGGCGTGAGCATATCGGTCTGGAAGCCGTCCAGAAGAACGTGATAGACGTTGGGCAACGATTCGTCCGCGGCCGCCATCACCGCGTCCTCGCTGGGCACTGCCGCCTCGACCGGGCGATTTCGAAACGCCGGCCGGAGAGTCCAGGCCTCCCCTACTATCAGCAAGATGCCGAAGACGGCCAACGGAAGTATCACCGACGAGCGTCGCAACTTCCATCCCACAACGAGAACTGCCAATGTGAACAAAGACAATGCTGTCAGACCACCACTCTCCGTATGCGTCATCCAGCTCAAGAATGGAAGGGTCTCGGTTGCCCCGTGCAAGAACCGATACAAGAGGAAGAATGGACCCGCCAAGTAGTAGCCGACGAGCGCGTAGCGAAACGGAGCGTACTTGGAGAAAAGGAATAGGACGCCGCCGACGGCTGCCGCGAGCACGAACATTTCAAGGAAAGGCAGAAGCACTTCGAGCTGATCGTTCAGTTGTGCTCGGTTTCGGACGTAGAGTCGCGTGGATGGAGCGATGAAGATTAGAAGCGGGGTCGGCACGAGCGACAAGACGGCGAGGACGCTCGGCTGCCAGGCGCGCGAGCTTGGTTGCCCTTTCGATGGAGTCATCACGGGTGCCGCTTCCTCAGAATGAGACGTCGGAATGACAGCGGCCTCCACAGGTCTCCCCCACCCGCTTTGCCATGCGTCTCACCACGTCGTAGTCGGCGTCACTTGCCGGGGCGAAGCCGTACCGGATTTTCTCGTCCCACGACTCGCGCTCTCCGGCATCCGCGAGATCCACTTCCAAGAGGGCATCCCGGATGGAGTCGAAAACGGCCGGCGGCAGATCCCCGCGAACCACGAGGGGCGCACTGGGAACCGGCTCGGAAACATGGAACGGGCGCAGTCCTTGGTCTCGGTACCGATAGGCGACCCGATCCCCGACGGCTCCCACTTCGAATCGGCCTTCTAGGACCGCGGTCGCAATGGCCTCGTCGTCGTCCAGATGTTCGATGGCCGCGGGCTCATCGAGCGCGATACCGACCCGCATGAGCTCGTAGTGGGCGATGAGATTGCTGGTAGTGGAGTGAGACGATCCGAGGGCGAGCGTTCGCCCCTTCAAATCGGAAAGGCTCTTGATAGGGCTCGCTTCCCGCACCACGAAGACGCAATAAGAAACGGACTCGCCCTCGCGGTTCAGTGGTCTCACCAAGGGCACCGCACCGAACTGACTGTGAGCTTCGAGATAGCTCACGGCTCCGAGGGGCACGACTTCGACCATCCGTTCCTCCACGTTGCGTAGGAGATCGTCGGTATCCCTCCCGAGACTGAGCCGAAACAAGTAAGGCGTCCGGCTGGTCAGGTGAACGATGAGCGGTTGATAACCCTTGTACGTGAGCCCGGGATCCTCGCCCGAAATGATGCCGAAGCCGAGCCGTGGGCGTTGGTCCCTGGCATGCTCGGGCTCGTCGTTCTGTCCGGGCTGTCCGGGCTGTCCGGGCTGTCCCGGGCCGCAACCGCAGAGGAACACGAGGAGCGACCCCGCAAACATCGACCATCTCAGACGTGAACGCAACCCGTGAGCTCCAAGGCGGCCGCCGGACGCCGTCGCGGCGACGCCAGAATTCGATGCGAAGTGAGGAATAAAATGGCTAGGACCATCGTGCCACCGACGGGTTTCCGTGTCAACGAGGTCGCCTCCAAGTGGCTCGCGACCTTGACATCCGAAATACCGCGTGGGAAAATTGAAAATATCGACAATTCCTCCGAATAGAACCAAACGCTCGGCGTGGTGTTTCTCTTGAATCGATGATGCGGTATACGGATCGGCTCGCCCCACTCCTGTTGGCGCTCGCGATGGCCTCCGCCGTTGCCTGCAGCGACTCGGCCAATGGGAACGACGAGGCAGATCGTCCACAGAACGTTTCGTCCCTCGCCGAGCGTCCGCTCGTTAGCATCGGCTTCATGCATCCCGTGGGGCTTCTGATCACGACCAAGTATCGCCAGCCGCTCATGGATCATCTCACCTTGCACACGCGTTACGCGTTCCGCGCGTTGTTCAACACCGACTCCGAGAAAACGGTCGGGATGCTGGAGCAGCGATTGGCTGAAGTCTGCCACATGGGCGTGGTGAGCTACCTCGAAGCCGACAGCGAGTTCGGAGCGATTCCCTTGGCGAGACCGCTCAACCGAGACGGCGAGCCGGTTTCCTACAGCGTCTTCGTCACCCCGCAGGCCAGCCCGCTTCGAAGCTTGGGTGATCTCAAGGGGCACTCCCTCGCACTAGGCTCCTACCATTCCACGCTCAGCCATCTCATCCCGCGGCACGAGCTGATTCGAGCCGGA
>JBOGJF010000486.1:0-3972 GCA_050747785.1 Vicinamibacteria bacterium | reverse complement strand
CGGTGGTGGTGGGGAGCATCTTCAAATCGGGCGATGAAGTCCGCATCGACGTTCAGGTGCAAGACGTCGCTTCCGGTCGCATCCTGTCGGCGGAGCGAGTGCAGGGCCAGGACGTCTTCCCTCTCGTCGACGAGCTCACCGGACGCATACGATCCAGCCTTCAAATGGGGGACAGCGCCGCCGACCGGCCTCTCGCTGATGTGACGACGCCGTCTCTGGAAGCATTTCAGCTCTTCACCGACGGTCTCGACGCCCGCCGGAACCTCCGGTGGCGGGATGCGCGGCAGCTCTTCGAGCAAGCAGTCGCGAACGACCCGTCCTTCGCGATGGCCTATGCCGAGCTGGTGCAAGTCGCTCAGACTCTTGGTGAGACCCAACTCGTCGAACAATACCGAGAAAGAGTCATGGAGAACATAGACCGGCTACCCGAGCGGCAGAGGCTCTTGGTGGAAGCTCGCGACGCGCACCGCATCGAGGGCGATCAAGAGAAAGCGATCGGGCTTTTCGAAGCGCTCCTCACCAAGTACCCGGACGAGGAGGACGCCTATCCTGAGCTGCTCCGACTTCACACCAATCAGGTGGATCAGCTGGCGGTCGCGGAACGCGGCGTCCAAGCCGTTCCCAGCTCGGGGCAGCTGCGGAACGACTATGCCTATCAATTGCTGTTCGCCGGACGCTACGCGGAAGCCGTGCGTCAACTGGAAACGTATGTCGAGCTCGACCCCGGTGAGCCCAATCCTCATGACAGCCTGGCCGAAGCCTATCTGTTCACCGGCCAGCCCGAAAAGGCCGCCGAGATGTACGGACGGGCTCTCGAGATCGATCCTTCCTTTGGTCCATCGCATGCGGGTCGGGCCTGGGCCTTTGCTGCTATGGGCCGGTACGACGAGGCGTTGGCCGAACGGGAGAGGTTGCGGCAGTCGGAGAACCCCGGGCTCTCCCCAGCGACCTTGTCGTTTGGGAACGCAGTCATCCTGTCGCGCCTCGGCCGATACGAGGAAGCTGAGGCGGCCATCCGGGAAGCGCAGGCACTCGACGAGGGCGCGGGCCCGAGAGTAGCTCTTCTTCTGCTCTCAGCCCTCACGAATCTCGAGCGAGAACGCTATGGGGAAGCCGTGGAGATGGCGAAACAAGCCCAAGGGCTAACTCCCGAAGTCACCCTGCCCCTGCAGAGCCGGTACTTCTCTTTCATTGCGCCGTACCTGGCGGGCGTGGCGGAAGCCCGGCGAGGGAATCTAGACGTCGCGCGAGCTCACCTCGAAGCACAAGTCGCAACCTACGACCCTGGCACGGAGTGGCAGAAATGGCTGCACGAAAGCCTCCGTGGGGAGATCGCGCTAGCCGCCGGTGACCTGGCCGGGGCAGAGGCGGCGTTCTCCGACGGTGAGCCCGAGTTCAAGATGATCTTCAGCGCCGGGATTCCGGCCGTTACTTTGTTCGTCAACCAAACACCTTCCAGAGACGGCCCGGCCCGAGTGATGAAAGCGCAGGGTGATCTGGCCGGTGCGATCCGGTTCTACCGCGCCCTGCTCACACCCGATATGAGCTCCAAGTGGACGTCGATGCTGGAACCTCGGCACGTGTTGGAGCTTGCCCGCTTTCTCGACGCGTCTGGCGACGCCAACGCGGCACAGGCGGAGTACCAGCGGTTTTTGGACCTGTGGAAGAACGCCGACCCGGACCTCCCCGAGCTCGCCGAAGCCCGCCAGTATCTTGCCAATTGACGGGCGATGAACCGTCGCAAGCTGCTGCAGAGAATCTCTCAAGGCGCGCTCCACAATGTAGCGTTTGCTGACTTACGAAACCTCGTCGAGGGGCTGGGCTTCCAACTTGCTAGGGTCAAGGGTAGCCACCATGTGTTCGCACATCCCGCTATCCCCGAACTGGTCAATCTCCAAGACGTCCGGGGACAAGCCAAGCCATACCAGATTAGGCAGTTGCTAAGATTAATAGAGCGCTATAACCTTGAATTAGAGGAATTACAGTGAGCGACTACCATATCAACATCTTTTATAGCGACGAGGATGAGGGCTATATCGCGGACATTCCAGATCTTGACTCTTGTTCTGCCTTCGGCAGCACACCTGAGGAAGCCCTCGCCGAGCTGGAGAAAGCCAAGTCCGCCTGGCTCGAAGCGGCCAGAGCCTCAGGCAAACCCATCCCGCCCCCTCGTTATCGTCCCGCCATCTACCAAACGTCGCGCTGAGCCGGAACGGCGCTAAGACCGCTTGTTTCCCGACAAATTGTTGGGAGACAATATTTTTTGGTGGATCCTGCAACGGAAACTTCCTTAGATCCGTATCTACTCTAGAGGTATTCTGCACACTGCCACCCCGGCTAGCGGAACCCAGCCCGGCGACGGGCCGCAGGAAGATATGATCGGCAAGACACTCTCACACTACAACATCCTCGAGAAAATCGGGGAAGGGGGCATGGGCGAGGTCTTCGTGGCCGAGGACGCCAAGCTCCGTCGAAAAGTCGCACTCAAGTTCCTGCCCGCCGATCTGACCCAGGACGCCTCCCGCAAGCAGCGCTTCCTCCAGGAGGCCCGGGCGGCCGCATCATTGGAGCACCCCCACATCGCCGCTGTCTACGACATCGACGAGATCGACGGCCGCACCTTCATGGCCATGGAATACGTCCGCGGCAAGAGCCTCCGTGAGATCATCCTCGCGAACACGCTCAGTCTACGAAGGTCTCTGGAGCTCGGCACGCAGATTGCCGAAGGGCTCGCCAAGGCCCACGAGCGCGGCATCGTGCATCGCGATCTCAAACCGGAGAACGTTCTCGTTTCCGAAGACGGCTACGCCAAGATCATCGATTTCGGTCTCGCGAAGCTGGCTGAGCCCGGGCCGGCACCCGAACCCAAGGACGACGCCGCGCACGAAACAGAGACCCTCGTCAAGACCCGCGAGGGACTGGTGCTCGGGACGGTGGCTTACATGTCGCCCGAGCAGGCGCGGGCCAAGCCGGTCGACGCGAGGACCGACGTCTTTTCGCTGGGTGTCGTGCTGCAGGAGATGCTTACCGGCCAAGCTCCTTTCAGCCGAGGAAGTGTCGCGGAGACGCTGAGCGCGATCTTGAAAGAAAGCCCGCCGGCGCTGCCTGCACAGATTCTCTCCGTGACGCCGGCGCTTTCGCCAGTGCTTCACAAGGCGCTCGCGAAGGACCCGGAGGATCGATACGCGCGGATGAAGGATCTCGCTTCGGATCTCCGGGCGATCCGAGAAGAGCTGGGGAGCGCCGCGCGGCCTCCGGTTGCGCTCCGAACCGGGCGAGGGCTCCAGTACGCGGCGGTTGCCGTGTTGGTGCTCGGTCTCGTCGGGGCAGTGACCTACCTGCGGCGCGAGCACCACCAACCCGGAATCGGCCCGTCGGGACGCCCGGCCATTGCGGTCATGCACTTCGAGGACAACACTGGTGCCGAGGAAATCCGTTGGCTTTCCAATGGACTCCCCAACATGCTACTCACCGACCTCGCGCAAACGCCAGGACTCGACGTCGTGAGCCGGCAGCGCATTCTGGAAATCCTGAAGCAGGTTGGCGCGGACGACCTGGAAGCGCTCGACGCGAGCCTCGTTCTCGAGGTCGCGCGCCGGGCCGGTGCCGGCGCGATCGTGGGAGGCAGTGTCTACAAGGTAGGCGAGGACGTGCGCATCGACGTCCAGGTCGAGGATTTGGGTAGCGGAAGGATCCTGTCGGCGCACAGCGTCACCGGGCACGACGTCTTCCCGCTCGTCGACGAGCTTTCCGGCCGCATCCGCGCGAGTCTCGAAATGACGGACGCGGCCACCGATCGAGACATCACCGACGTGACCACGGCTTCCCTGGAAGCCTATCGGCTGTACACCGAGGGCATCGAGGCACGGCGGAATCTCCGCGTTGTCGATGCCCGCAATCTACTCGAGAGAGCGATCGAGATCGATCCTTTCTTCGCCATGGCGTACTACGAGCTCACCCACACCCCGGAGC
>JBOGJF010000485.1:0-4193 GCA_050747785.1 Vicinamibacteria bacterium | reverse complement strand
TACGGTGGCAGGAGTCTTTCCTTATGAGCCCGAGGCCAAGTCATGGTCGGACCACTCGATCACGGAGAGTTATCTTGCGCTACCCGACGGCGACTACGCGGCGCCCGACTACGCGTCCATCGGCTATCGCGAAACGGGAGTGTGGGAGCTACCCGATGACACGGTCCTCGTACAAAACATTCTGTTGCCGCTCGATCTCGGCGACCCGGTTGGAAGTCTGAAGCGTATCGAGACGCGTCTTCTCTATCGGTATCAAGGCGAATGGCACCCGTTCTCCTTTGCCTGGGACGACGACGAGATGGACGCGGTGCGTCTCCCGGCGAGCATGGAGCGGCATTTCACAATCCTGGACGAAGGGGGTCAACCGGTCTCCTACACCTGGAAGTACCCGAATCAAGACGACTGCCGCCAATGCCACACTCCGGGGAGTGAGACACCAGGGCTCGTGACGGCGCAAATGAATCACGATTTCCTCTATCCGAGCTCCGGGGTCACCGACAATCAGCTTGCGACGTACGAATGGCTCAGTCTCTTCGACCCGTCGCTTCCCGCGGCCCCCGACGATCTCCCCAGAATGCCCGACCCGACCGATGGCGGCGCCTCCCTTCAGGACAGAGCGCGCGCGTATCTCGCCGCGAACTGCTCCATGTGCCATAAGTCCGGTGGCACGGCGGGGACGAACCTGGATCTCACGTGGGACGTCGGGAACTCCGAGATGAACGCCATCGGCATTCGACCCAAGCGTGGCCGGCTCGGTATTCGCCTTGCCCAGATCATCAAGCCCGGCGATCCCGATCGCTCGATCTTGTTGGAGCGCATGGTCACCTCGAACCCTCAACACTGGATGCCGCCCCTAGGCAGCCGCCTCGTGGACGACGACGGCGTCGCGCTGATCCGCGACTGGATTCTGAGCCTTCCCCATTAGCCGCGGTTTCCTCCCTGGTCCCGACGCTGCGCTGTCGCCGCGTCGGACGTTATACTGCGTTTCCGGGAGCACGTTTCGAAATTGCGGAGGTGGTAGGTGACGCGGTTGAGAAGATGCGCGATCAGGCTGGTGCTGCTTCAACTGGTCTCGGTATCGGGAGCGTTCGGCCAAGAAGAGGAGAAAACGCTCGGTTGGGCGGACGAGGCGGAGCTTGCCTTCGTGCTCACGGCCGGTAATTCGCAGACGAGCACGCTGGGATTTCGGAACGTGTTGTCGCGCATCTGGCAGGACGCGGAGTTCCATTTAGAGCTCGCTGGCCTGCGCAGCGAGACGGCGACGATTACCCGAACGCCCGTGGGTCTTTCGGGGGAGGACTCCGTCATCGAGGAGAGCGAAGTGACCGCCCTGACCGCCGAGAACTACCTCACGCGAGCCAAATACGATCGCAATCTCTCGGCGCGCCTCTTCGCGTACGGGGCGGGCGGGTGGGAGCGCGACGAGTTCGCCGGCGTTCGAAATCGCTATTACGGTGCCGGAGGCGTGGGCAATATCTGGCATGACCGTGACGACCTGCGCTGGCGCACCGACTACGGTCTCAGTGTGACGCGGGAAGAGCCGCCGACGGGCTCGGCGGACACGTTTGCCGGTCTCCGGCTGTCTTCGGATTTTCTGAGACAGCTCACCGGGAACACGTCGGTGGAGAATCTCACGATCGCCAACGAGAACCTGGAGGATACGGACGACCTTCGCATCGACAGTCTAACGGCGCTCGCGGTCAGCGTGGTCGATCACCTGGCCATCAAGTTGAGTCTTCGACTCCTCTACGACAACGCTCCCTCGTTCACGGAAGTCCCTCTGCAGCTTCCCGGCGGAACGGTCACCGAGATCCTGGTACCGGTGCAAGCCGACAAGCTGGATACGCGATTCAGCGTGGCTGTGGTCGTAGACTTCTGATGACGACGCGCCTTGGCAGGGCGGCCAAGGAGAACGCGAGCCGCACCCGTTGCGCGATCGCGCAGGGGCGCGGACTCAGAAGATACTAGGGCGTAGGCAAGGCCATGTTCGAGTTCCAGATGTCGGAGTAAATCTTCCACTCTCCATTGATTCGCTTGGAGACGTTGAGCCACTTCCCGTGATCGATGTGCGAGCCATCCGCGCCCAAGAGCTCATAGGTGCCAGCGCCATAGGCCAGGTCGCCGACGGATTCCGCATCCGTCACGGTGAGATGGACTGTTGCGGCCCCGGCATCTTTGAAGGACTGCAGGTTCGCGACGATGCCGTCTTTTCCTATGGTCTCTGCATTGGGTGGCATCCGGCTGGCGTCCTCGGCGTATAGGGCGGCGATGGCTTCCAGGTTGCCCGAGTTGTAGCCCTCCTGCCACGCGGCGGCTCGTCCCGCGAGGTCGGATTCATCGGCGGCCGACACCGGCATCGCAACCAGCGTCAACGCGGCGATCGTAACGGCCCCAACCAGGGCCCTGTGGATGTGCATGATTTCTCCCTCCTGAAAGGTTTCAGCCCGCGCCGCGAACCTCATCGCGGCGGCGGCGGGCAGACACTAACACAAAGGGCCGATGCGGGTAAACCGTTCTTGATCCGCGGGCTCGCGTGCTGGCAGCATTTTGTTGAGTCTCATGCGACAATAGGTGTAACCCTCGTATTGACATGCCGTTCAAAGGACGACTCGAGACCACTCCTCTGCTGGAGCTCGTCCAGATCCTCGCCTACAGCAGGAAGAGCGGGCTCTTGACGGTCAAGGGCGGGGACGTCCGAGGTCTCGTGATCTTCCAGGAGGGCAACGTCGTCTGTGCCTACAGCCCGGGTGCGTTGTCGCTCCTGGTCAAGGCGGCCAAGGAGATGGATCCAAAGCATCGGTTCTCGCTCCGCCGAATTCAGATCCTGACTTCCTTGAGAGAGCTCTTCGACCTGCCGGAGGGAGACTACCGGTTCGTTCGCGGATCGAAGCCGGTGCCCGAGCTCGAAGGCCTCGACATCAGGATGTTCTACGATGACGGGGCGCTCGACTCCGGTGACCTCCTCATCGCTCTCGAGAAGGCGATGTTCGAGGAGGCCGAGATCGCTCGCGCCACGCCTCCGCCCGACGAGGACTTCTCTCACAAGAGGCAATACGAGCGCTTCGGGCCCATCATCATCAAAGGCGAGCTAGTGCATGCGGGAACGACTCGGAAGGGTTTTCTCACCAATCTGAGCCTCGGGGGCACGTTCTTTCACGCCGACGACGTGCCGTCACTCGACACCGTCTGCGAGCTCCGCTTCACGCTCCCCGACGAGCTAGCCCCGTGTCAGGCGAAGGCTAAAGTCGTCTGGCTGCGCTCGGAAGGGCCGAACACGAAGAAAGGGGCGGGCCTCGCCTTCGAGCCGCTGAGCGCGGACACGGAGCACAAGGTTTCAGCCTACCTGAAGCGGTTTCAGGATCTCGCCTCGGACGTCGATTTCCAATCCTGACTCGCGTCCCCAAGCCATTGGTTGCTCGATGGTTGTGCTCGTCGTTTCCGTCGGTGCCGGATGGAGTACGCGGAGATTGAAAGAAACCCTGCTACGTGCTACCTTATTATTCTAACCACCAAAACAAGCAAGTAATGCATTTCGTCTGGGCCAAACCGGCCGCAATCGGGGGCCCTGGGCGAGCGGGGGCAAACGCGGTGTCCATCCGAGGCCTTGCAGTGACTCTCTTTCCCGAAGGCCCGGCGAGATGGGAGGGCTGGGTCTAAGACGAGCATGGCGACCGTCGACAACGCTGAAATTCGAACGGCCGTATCGGAGTTCCATCAGTACCTCTCCGATCGAATCGCCCCGCTCTTGTTCATCGACTCCGCGGAGCTCCTGCTTCGTTATCCGGCTTCGGCGCTCGCGCTCGAGATCGAGCGGTGGAAGGTTCAGCAACTGACCCGCGCTCCGAGCGTACCGGCGGCCGACTTCCTGTTCCACGCCGTCAAGAAGGTCGCGGTCATGGGCGAGCTCGATCTGGTCTCCAAGGCGACGCTGGGTGCTTACCTGACGGATCTGAGCCAGGAAGTCCTCCAGTATTGTCCGGAAGCGGACCGGGACATGTTGCGCCGTAATCTTCTGAGAGTCGGAGAGTCCACCGCCGATTCGGCCGCACCCTTGTCCACACTTCATCGCCAGGGGCCGCCACCCGCGGCTCACACCCTGGCAAGCTCGGGAAGCGCCACGATCTCAGCGGACGCGGCCCTCGCGCTCCGTCGTTTGTCGCTTTTCTTGGAACATCTCCAACCGCAAACAGAGG
>JBOGJF010000484.1:0-28410 GCA_050747785.1 Vicinamibacteria bacterium | reverse complement strand
GAGGACCAGCTCCGCGGCGCCGGCGACCCTGGTCCCGCGCCGGCCTCCCCGGAGACGGCGGCCGCCAAACTCCAGGAGATCGACGGCCGCCTGGCCGAGCTTCTTCGGGCCCGGGCGACGCACCAGGAGATCCAGCACGTCCTCTCCTCGATCGAGGACGCCAAGGCCGCGCGGGACGTCTTTTCGGCGATCGAGTGGGCCCTCCAGCGGCAACGTGAGGTCGAGATCACCGAGTCGGGGGGCCCGCTCCTCGCCCTGATGCGCCAGGTCCTGAAGGCCGCCGGCCGCGCGGAGGACCCCTTCTTCCGCGCCGGCGGCGGCTCCTGCGCGATCGGATGGCGCACGGAGGACGGGAGGGACATCCAGGTCCAGGCGCTTTCTGGCGGCGAGTGGGCCCTCTTCGCCGCGGCGCTCGCAGGCGCCGTCATCGCGATCCGCCAGGCCGAGGTCAAGGTCCTGCTCGTGGAGGCGGGAGAGACGGACGAGGAGACGCTCATCCAGATCCTGGAGGGCGTCCGGGCGATCGAGCAGCACCTGACGGCCGCGATCGTCATGAGCCCGCGGCCGGCCCGCCAGGCGGTCGAGGGCTGGTGGACCGTATCCGCCGGCCAGGAGAACGAAATCCAGGCCAAGCGCGCGAGCGCGTGAAAGGAGAAACGGCGATGACGACGGCTACAGCTACGGCGACCGCGAGGAAGGTGGAGTTCAAGCAGATCCCGATCGGGGATCTCAAAGAGGCCCCGTACAACCCGCGCACGACCTTCAACGAGGAGGCGCTCAAGGAGCTCGCCGAGAGCATCCGGGCGAAAGGCGTGCTTTCGCCGCTTCTCGTGCGGCCCGTGAACGGCCACTGGGAGATTGTGGGCGGCTCCCGCCGATACCGAGCGGCCAGGAAGGCGGGCCTGAAGGATCTGCCCTGCCAGGTCCGCGATCTCTCCGACGACGAGGCCCTCGAGGTCGCCGTGATCGACAACCTCCAGCGGACCGACGTCGCGCCGCTCGAGGAGGCCCGCGGGTACCAGGAGCTCCTGCGCCGGGGCCACAAGATCGAGGACCTCGCCAAGAGAATCAGCAAGAGCGTCCGGTACATCTACGCCCGCATCGAGCTCCAGAAGCTTTCCGCGCCGGTCCAGAAGGCGCTCGACGAAGGGAAGATCACCGCGAGCCACGCCCAGGAGATCGCCACCCTCGACGCCGACGAGGACCAGAAGAAGGCGCTCGACGCCGCGTTCGTCGAGACCTACGACGAAGGGATCGAGGGTGCGATCGTCAACCCCAAGCGCGACGGCTCGAACGACGATGTCAAGGCCCTCATGAGCGTGCGGGACTTCAAGAAGACGGTCTCCGCGCTCAAGATCGGGACGGAGCTCGTCGAGAAGGTCGAGGCCCTGAAGCTCGCCAACCACAAGGCCCACCTCGTGACGGAGGACTACTGGTATGCCAACAAGCAGGTCCTCTCCCATGGGAAGTGGAAGCGGCAGGGGGGCAAGGCCTGCAAGTTCCCCGCGAAGGGCGTCCTCGTGAGCGACAAGGGCCGCGGCCAGGTCCTGGACATCTGCACGACGACGAGCTGCAAGAAGCACTTCGCGACGCATCCTGTCGGCACCAGCGGCGTCGGGAAGTCGGCCGAGCAGCTCCAGAAGGAGCGCCAGGCCGAGGAGCGCCGGCAGCAGGCGGAGCTCGTGAAGCGCGAGCTGGAGAGAAGGATCAAGGTCGAAGCCTTCCGCCAGGTCTGCGACAAGGTCCGGGAGCTCCCCAGGCTCGCGATCGACATGATGGTCGCCGACGCGCTCTCGAACTGCGGGCAGCCCGACTACCTCGAGGCGATCAAGCCGGGGATTACGAGCGCCAGGACGAACCAGAGCCAGACGCGGGTGGTCGCGTCCCTCAAGCCGATCCAGCTCGCCCAACTGGCGATCGGCGCGCTTTGCGAAGACGACATCAACGGCCACCGCTGGGCGGCGCGCAGGATCGCGGATTTCGCCAAGGACCTCGGCGTCAACCTCAAGGCCCTCGAGAAGGGGATCCGCGGGAAGTTCGAAACCGAGGCGCGCGAGAAGAAGGCGGCCGCGGAGAAGGCCAAGAAGGGAGGCGCCCGTGGCAAGAAGTAAAGCGACCAAGGGGCGCCCGCGGCCGCGGACCTTCAAGGAGCCGACTTGCGTCAAGTGCGGCTGAACGACGTATAGGGCGTGCCCGGAGGGCTGCGCCTGGTCGAAACTCGACGATAAGACGAACCGCGGCCTGTGCACGAGCTGCGAGGACGCGGAGAAGTAGCTGGGAGCCCGGGCGGATCTGGTCCGGAGGCGGGAGAGGCAGATGGACGAGAGGGCGGCAGCGACCGGGGAGGGGGGCGGCATGTCCTGCGCCCCTCCACCAAAATTAGACGACGTGTGACCTCCCTAAAACCCGGGGCGCCTGTCGCGCCCCGACTTTGAGGGTGGATGGCCAGAGGCGGGAGTGCGGAGAGGGCCGAGGGATGGGTGCTGAGAGAGAGGCGGCAAAGCCCAGGTGCCCCGAGTGCGAGGGCACCGTATACGCCGAGCTCCACGGCTCGGAGTACGCCCGGCGCTTCCAGTGCGGGAACCCGAAGTGCTTCCACCAGTGGATCGTGCAATTGGACCGCCTGAGCCAGGCGCTCGAGGCGGAAGACGAGGAAGGTGTTAAGGAGACGGACGTGGCGAACGATCTCGATTGCCCGAAGTGCGGGAAGGAGTACGGACGCGGCGGCCATTATCGGGACCTGCATGTCAAGGGCTGCAAGGGCCCGGCGGAGGGCAACGGCGAGCCCGAGCGCGAGAAGCCCCGGCGCGCCCCGAAGCTGCGCGCGGGGGGGGGCGACGGGTCCTGCGAGGAAGAGCCGGACCTGCCGATGCCGGCGGGAAGGGCCGCGATCGCGACGGCCGCGCCTCCCGAGGGCGAGGCCTCGGTCCGGGACCAGATCCTGAAGATGCTCTCCGAGAGGGAGGACTACTACACGGAGCGCCTCCGCGAGACGAAGGTCCTGATCTCGGCCGTGCGGGATGCGGGGCGTTGATTGGCGCGCGGGCGTAAGCCGAGAGCCCTCGCCGCCGGCTGTCCGGCCAGGACGCCGAGGAAGTGCCTGGCCTGCCCCCACTGGAAACCGCACCGGGAGTACTTCGAGACCCGGATCAGGGAGCTCGAGGCGGACTGGGAGGCGATCGTGAAGTCGAAGATCCGCTGGATGCAGTGGGCGAAGCGGAAGGGTTGGCAGTTCCCGCCGAGCGCCGAGCTCGTGCGGCTCTGGCCGCTCGACCACTTTGACGAGGCGAAGGAGACGAAATGACCTGCGACGTCTGCCAAGACCCCCGGATCCACTACGCGCTCGACGCCCTCGAGAAAGCCATCCCGCCGGCGTCGGTGCCGGACGAGGCGAGCGACCACTACCTGATCCAGCTCACGCGCCACCTGGCCATGGCCTGCGTGGCCGAGCACGAGCGGAAGGGGTGCGAGAACAATTCCGCGGGCGAGGCGTGCTGGGCGCACCGGGCGAACGTGGTCGCCTACATCGCCCACTCACTCGGGTTCACCCCGAGCATGTTCGTCCACCAGGTGGCCCCGGTCCTCGCCGGCTACGACGGCGCCCACGCGCACCGGCACGGGAAGGAGGGGTAGATGAGCCAAATCGACCGAGGGACCTGCAAGGGCTGCGGCGCGGCGATCCTCTGGGCTGAAATGGCCGGCGGCCGGCGCGCGCCCTTCGACGCCCGGGCCGGGACGATCCTCCTCGAGGACAAGAGCGGCACGCAGGGCGCGCGGTACGTGCGCGGGCACGTCTCTCACTTTTCTACCTGCCCGATGGCCGACCAGTTCCGCAAGACGAAGGAGACGCAGTCGTGATAACCACCGAACGCTTCAACGCACTACTGGCGGGTCCGCTCCATCACCCCATGCCCATGTTCGCGATCAGTCGGCTCGCCCTGGCCCTCAAGCACGTCGTCGACGCGACCGGAGAGGCCGGCGAGAAGGCCCTCCTCGAATACTGCGACGCCAGGCAGGAGCGGGACGACGGGGTGGACGAGGAGAGCTACGACGAGGGCGCGGATCCGGAGGAGATCTTGCCGTGAAGGTCACCTTTCGTATCGTCCTCGGCCGCATCGCTCACGCCGCGATCGGACGCAGGCCGGAAACGCTGTGCGGCCGGATCCTGAAACGCCACCCCGAGGTGAAGGATCTGACGGCGCGCAAAGCGTACCTTCGCGCGGACTGCCGGAAGTGCCGAGCATCCTTTCATCCCGACGTGAAACGAGGGAGGACGCCGTGAAGGTCATCGAAACGGCGTGGCTCTCCTACCTCCGGCAATGCGTCCCGCCGGGCGCCGCGGAGATCCAGGTCCGCGAAACGAAGAAAGCCTTCTACGCGGGCGCCGGATGCCTCCTCGACTCCATCTGCGCCATCCTGGGGCCCGGCCAGGAGGCGACCGAATCGGACCTCCTCATCATGGACGGGATAGCGGCCGAGCTGAAAACGTTCGTCGCGGAGGAGGCTGCGCGATGAGCGACTGGTACGAAGACAACAAGGCGTGTGCCCAGGAGCGCCGCAGGCGCCTCGAGCCCCACCGGATGAATTCGACGCGCGAGGCGCTCGTCAAGCTCGGCTGCAAGGTCGAGCCGGGGCCGGACGGCTTCCGATCCTACCGGGTGATCTTCCCCAACGGCTGCCGGTTCGTCTTCTGGCCGTATTCGGGCTGGTTCCAGGGGAAGACCCAGGGCCGCGGCTTCGAGAACC
Source organism: Vicinamibacteria bacterium (assembly GCA_050747785.1). Lineage (GTDB taxonomy): Bacteria > Acidobacteriota > Vicinamibacteria > Marinacidobacterales > DATDRI01 > CBDANW01. The sequence goes on along the minus strand of JBOGJF010000484.1, from coordinate 23,664 downwards.
TGGTCAAAGCCGGCACGGAGGAGCGATGAGCGACGGCGACCGCAAGATCGAATGTTCTGACTGTCGCGCCTGGTTCGAGTTCACCGTCGGTGAGCAGAAGTTCTTCGAGAAGCAAGGCTTCAAGCCCCCGAAGCGGTGCAAGGAGTGCCGCGCGGCGAAGAAGAAGGCCAACGAGTCCCGAGGGATGTCCTCGGGGCAGGGATAGAGGACCCAGGAAGGGAGACACCCCAGATGACCGAAGAGACGGCAGCGACCCAGGTACGCAACCGGGACCAGAAGAAGCTCCCGGGTGTGGTGCCCGAGCACATGGTCCGCCTCGAGGAGATCGAGGACGAGATGGAGGAGATCGACGCCAAGATCTCCAAGCTCAAGGAGAAGAAGAACGAGCTGAACAGCGACGCAGTCGAGCTCTGGAAGGACCACCGGCTGGAGCCCCACATCCGCGGCTCGAACGAGTGGTACCTGGACGAGCCCGTCGCCAAGATCAAGCGCCGGCGCCACAAGATCACGAAGGAGAAGACCGAGCGGAAGCGCAGGAAGGCGACGGCGTGAAAGGCCGTCGGCGCTACGCCCTTGGAATCGACCCGGGCACCTGCTTCTGCGGGTACGCCTTGGTCGAGGCCGCCGGCCCGAGCACCTTCGAGCCGGTCGAGCTGGGGACGATCGTGCTCCCGGAGTCCGACCCGATCCACAAGAGGCTCGGGCGGCTCCTCCGGGAGCTCTCCCCCATCGTCGAGCGGGCAAAAGAGGTCCGCGCGGACGGCGCCGTCGAGGAGCCCATGGTCTTCGGTTCGCACGCCTCGACCATCGGGATCGCGAGCGCGCGGGGCGTCTGCATCGCCCTCCTGGGCGCCGCAGGCCTCCGCTTCTCCCAGTACAAACCCAACGTCTGGCGCAAGGTCACGGGCAACGGGTACTCGGACAAGATCCGGACCGCCTACATCGTCCAGACGATCCTTCGCCTCAAGCAGACGCCGGCCTTGGACGCGGCCGAGGCCGGGGCGATCGCGCTTTACCACCTGACACTGGACCCATGAAGAACTAAAGGGATAGGGCATGGCCTACGTCGAATGGCACCAGGAGATCTGGAGCCACTATAAAACGCACGATCTCATGAAGCGCCTCCAAATCCCGAAGTACCAGGCGCTAGGGATCATCGGCGCGATTTCATCCTGGGGAATCGGGAATCGCCCCGGGGGGATCATCGAGCGGAAGCTGATCGAGATCGCCGTGGAGTGGGACAGGGACCCCAAGATCCTCGTCCAAGCTCTTGTCGATTCCGGATGGCTGGACAAGTTCGACGACGACCGGGTTGAGGTCCACGACTGGGAGGACATCACGGCCGGGTATCGGAAGGCCAGGAAGGACGCCGCGCGGAAGCGCAAGGAGCGCACCGATCGGGAAAAGCCAACCAAGAAACAAAAAAAAGCGTCCTCGGAACGTCGCGCGCCTGTCCGTGGACGCAAGCGCGCCAAAAATGTCCACGGACTGTCCACGGAGCGGCGCGCAGAACAGAACGAACAGAACGAACAGAACGAACGAACGAACAAGAGAGGCGTCCCAGCAACAACAGCAGATACACACTCTTCCGTATCCGGGGGTCCAGGGGGGGCCCCAGAGGGGGGCGGAAATGGGACTGCTGTTGCTGTTCCGGAGAAGACGGGGCCGAAGAGTCCAGTATTAGGCACCCTGAAACATCAGGTCTCCATCAGGCGAGCAACCCCCCTCCTCGAAGCCCTCCAGCTTGACCCAGAGATCGCCCGTACGCTGGCCGGCGCCCACCCCGCCTACCGGATCCTCGCCGTCGTCCAGGCCGCCCGCCAGGGCAAGGACAATCCGGCGGGCTGGGCCAGGCGGGCGCTCGACGAGGGCTGGAGCGTGCCGGAACCCGATGGGCCCGAGGCCGAGGTCCTCCTCCGCGAGCTCGAGGCGGACCGCGGGGACGCCGACAGGATCCTCGACCAGGCCGCCGCGCGTGCATCGCCGCGAGCCCCCCGACCGCGGTTGCCCGGGGAGACCGACGAGCAGTACTTGCGCCGAGGGCTGGAGGAGCGGCGCCGGGAGGTGACGAAGTGACGAGGCGAAAGCGGTCGAAGGCCCCGAACGTGACAGGCCGGCCGCGGCGGGACTGCCCGGACTGTCGGGGCAGCGGCTGGCGGAAGGCGGCGGCGTTCCAGCATCGCGGCTGGGACGGCCAGGTCCGGACGATCGACAACGTGTCGGAGCCCTGCCCGTGCGCGAAGACGGGCGGCCAGGGCGACCTCGGACTGCAGACGTCTGTGGCGCCGCCGCCGCCCGAGCCCATCGACCAAGCGCGGCGCGCGTCGGGCGAACGGGAGGAGGCGTAGCCATGGGCGACTTCCTGGGCCTCATCGATTGGCCGTGCCTGGCCTGGAGCGCAGCGGCGGGATTCCTGGTCGCGGCCGGCGCGGTACTGCGCGAAGCCTGGCGTCTCCGGAAGGGCGGGCGGTAGATGGATTTTGATCTCATCGTCATCCTTGTGGCCGTGGCGGTGGTCGCCGTGGCGCAAGCGGTGGCGATCGTGGCGATCAGGAGGAGGCGGCGATGACGGACACGGCGAACGTGAAGGCGGAAGCGCGGGCGACGGACTGGGAGCGGCACTGCGAGCGGGAGGAGGTCCTGCACAGAGTCGCTCAGGAAGCGCTCGAGGACCTGGCGCGCCGGTTCGTGAATGAGCGAGCCGCGCACCGCGAGGCCATGGAAGCGCGGGCCCGCGGGGCCGAGGAGATCAGGCGGCTCGACGACCTCCGGTGCAAGCTCCGGCTCCTCCTCGAGGACGCGCGCGCGGCGATCCTCGCGGCCCACTACCGGAAGGAGCCGAAGCACCGCCGGCGTCCGCGGGGTAATTGCCACGAGTGCCTCCTCGTCCTCCGGATCGACGAACTCCGGGAGGAGGCGCGGCCCCGATGAGCAAGAAACACCTGGAGATCGGCCTGACGCCGGCGGGCGACCCCTTCACGCTCCCGGCGGACCTGGGGGACAAGAAGTTCGCGCTCCTCGCCCAGTCGAAGAAGGGGAAGACGTACGGCCTGGGCGACGTCCTCGAGGAGCTGACGGAGGCGCAGCGGCCCTGGGGCGCGTTCGACCCGGGCAATAACCTCTGGGGCCTGCGCGTGCTCCGGGACGGCACGCCCTCGGGCCTCCCGATCGTCGTCATGGGCGGGGACCACCAGGACCTCCCGCTCGAGAAGGACGCTGGCGAGCGGGTGGCCGAAGCGTTCCTCTCGACCCCGGTCTGCATGATCTTCGACGTGTCGTTCGAGTCGAAGAACGTCACCCGGAAGTTCGTGACCGACTTCTGCGGGCGCCTCATGCAGATCCGCTCCCCGATCGAGCGCGTGGTCTTCTTCGAGGAGGCGCCCGAGTTCGTCCCGCAGGGCGCGAAGTATCCCGGGATCCAGGTCTGCAAGGCGGCCGTCGACAAGCTCGTCCGGATCGGCGGAAACTTCGGGTACGGAACGTGGCTCATCTCCCAACGGTCGGCCACGATCGACAAGGACGTCCTCAGCCAGTGCGAGGCCCTGATCGTCATGGGCCTCACCGACACCCGCGACCGGAAGGCCGTCAAGGACTGGATGGTCGCGAAAGACATCGACCAGAAGATGGCCCAGTGCTTCGACGAGCTGGGGTCCCTCAAGCCCGGCGAGGCCTGGCTCTGGTGGCCCGGCGAGGACCGCTTCGAGCGATTCACGTTCCGCGAGCGCCGTACCCTCCACCCGCGCGAGATGAAGAAGCTCGGGATCAATCCGAACGCCGTCCAGCTCGGCAACGCCCGGGCGTTCGTCGAGCGCCTGAAGCGCGAGCTCACGAAGACCCAGGCCGTCGTTGCGGCGGGCGTGGCGAAGAGGGAGCGCGGGCTCCACGCCGTGGATCCCGTAACGGCCATGGAGATCTCGGCCGACGTCGGCGCGGCGCTCGAGGGGGCTCAAGACGCCGTTCGGGTGCATCGCAATGAGATCGGCGACCTGGCCGTCCAGAACGGAAAGCTCCAGGCGGACCTGGAATACGCCCGCACGAAGCTCCAGGAGACCCAGACGAAGCTCGCCGGGCAGCGGGCGCTCCGGGAGGACGCCGAGCGCCGCCTGGCCGCCGTCAGGGACCATCTGCGGCCGACCTACGACGCCTACCGGAAGCTCTTCGAGGAGGTGGGCGACGAGCCTGGGTCGCCTCCGGTCGACCGCGGCGTGTGGGAGCCGTGGCTCCAGAAGGCCGGTCAGCGCGGCTGCCGGAGGATGCTCGAGGTCCTGATCGAGCGGAGCCAGGTCACCCGCAATCAGCTCGGCACCCTCTCGAGCGTCGCCTCGACCAAGAGCACGTTCCGGAACTACCTGTCGTGGCTCAAGTCAAACGGCCTGGTCGAGATAGAGGGGGATCTCGTCAAGCTGAGGAGCGTGTGACGGAGCCGACACCGCCCGAGCTCTTGAGGGCGATCTACAGGGACGCGCGGCGGATCGAGTACCCGCGCGCTGGGAGAGAGAGGCAAGCGATGGACGGACGGAGGACGAGCCCGGAGGTCAAGCTGGCGCCCTGCCCCTTCTGCGCGGAGCCGAAGAAGATCTTCGGCCTCTCGACGCCGGCCAGGAACGGGACGAAGGACACGGTCAAGCACTGGCTCTGGTGCCGCACGTGCGGAGCGGGCGGGCCCCACAGGGACAGCGAGCTCGAGGCCGTGCAGGCGTGGAACGGGAGGCGGCCATGAAACGCTGGGCCGAGTTTGACCGCGACCGCCGCTACCGCTGGCTCCTCGTGCGCGAGTGGGCGCCCGAGCGCGCGGTCTGCATGTTCATCATGCTCAACCCTTCGACGGCCGACGAGACCACCGACGACCCCACGATCCGGCGCTGCATCTCCTTCGCCGACCGGTGGGACTACGGGACGCTCTACGTGGTCAACCTCTTCGGCTTCAGGGCCGCGAAGCCGGAGGCCCTCGTCGAAGCCGCGGATCCGGTCGGTCCGATGAACGACGAGTGGATCCGGAACTCCGCGCCCGAGGCGACCCTCATCGTCTGCGCCTGGGGGACCCTCGGGGCCCTCTACCGGCGGGACCAGGCGGTGACGGAGGTCCTCGCCGCCCACCCGCTCAAGTGTCTCGGAAGGACCCGGGACGGCCACCCCCGGCACCCGCTTTACGTGAAATCGGAAACGACGCTTGAAGATTGGAGGAGACCATGAGCGTGGACGCGACGCCCCCGGCCAGGCCGGCCAACCCGACGCCCCACCAGATGGAAGTCTGGCTCCTCGGGGACAGGGTCGAGGAGCTGGAGAAGAAGATCGCGGACCTGAAGTATGAAGCCCGCCAGGCGCGGGAGGCGAAGGCGAGCACCGAGGCCGCCCTCGAGCAGCGCGTGGTCGTGACGTCGAAGCTGATCGAGGACATCCAGAAGCGGTGCGACGGCATCGCCAAAGATCGGGACGGCTGGCGCGAGCGGGCCATCTCTGCCGAGCAGCTCCACGACGCAATCGCCAGGGGCGCCATGGAGCGGACCCTCGAGGACAACGCCCGGCTCCGCGCCGAGCTCGGCAAGAAGGATCAGGAGCTCTCGGGCCTCGAGAAGGACCTCCTCGCGGCCTCCACGAAGGCGGCGCACAACTTGGACGAGCGCAACCGCGCCGAACGCAAGCTCGAGGATTTCCGGCACTCCGTGGAGTCGACGCTCGCCATCATGACCCGCGCGCGGGACGAGGCCTACCGTGGGCGCGACGAGGCGGTGAAACTGGCAGAGGACGCAGAGCACAAGAGGTTGGAGATCGCCCGGGACCTGGCCGTTCAGCTTGGCGCGCTGAAGTTAGCCAACGCCAAGATCGCCGAGATCGAGGCGGCCGCCAAGGGCAAGGCCGTGACGCCGGCGCCGGCGGGGAGGAAGGCGTGACGTCCGAGGAATACCGCGACAACTTGATCATGGTCCTTACGTCCGCGCGGACGCTCCTGCTCGTCGACGTGCCCGACCTGCTCAACCGCATCAGCCGTGCGGAGACCCTGGGGCCGCTTCTGGACCCGACGCTCTGGATCCGCAATCACCAGGCGATGGAAGAGGATAAGGAGCTCCTCGAAGCGGCCCTTCCGCTCTACAACCTGGCCAAGATGCTCCAGGAGCGGGCCCTGGCTAGGGCTAGAGCAGAGTGCGATCACGACCAGGACAAGGTGGAGGCCTGCGTTAAGTGCAGCCCGAGGGCCAGATCATGACCGAACCCGTCGACCCCAAGGCCGAGACGAAGAAGATCGAGCCCAGGTGCAGGCAGGAGGGCTGGTGTCCCGGCCTTCCGGTGGCTTGCCAGAAGCACGTCGACCAGATGCGCTATGAGGTCGACCGGGTGAAGCGACTCATGGGCGATCACGCAATCGAGTGGGCAAGCGAGCGCGAAGAGATGGGCCGGAAGTTGACGCAGGCTTCAAAGCTGCTCGAGGAGCGCGCCCGCGAGAACGCTGAGCTGCTCGCCGAGATCGAGCGGTTGAAGGCGCGGAAGAGAATCGAGCCGGTTGAATGATTTACCGATGCGACGGCTGCAATCGAGAGCTCCAGGCGAGGATTTGGCTCCTAGGCAGCTTGGGCCGTGCAAAAGAAGATTCTGCCCTCTCCAAGGTCTGCTTCAAGTGCCTGAAGGGTTGCGTGCTTGCTATGGCCCAAAAAACCAAGGGTCGATCGACCAGGCCTACCGCTCAGGCGAACGAGGGCCCAAAAACCGGACAGGTAAACTGAAGACCCGAGGCGCGTACGTCTGCGACGGCCGACACTACGAGTACGACGAGTACGACGAGGGCCATCGCGTCGACGCGGAATACTTCCGGAACTGCGCCTGGTGCGGGATCGAGATCGACCTTTGCCTTGACTGCCGCGACCGGAAGTTTACGTGCGACCGGTGCTTCTCGGAGAAGGGCCAGTATGGGCTCGAAGACGCCAGGCGGCGGGCCCGCGCGCGGGAGAGGGACCGGGAGCGGAAGAGGCACGAGCGGAAGCGGCCGATGAGGATTCCCCGGATCCAGCGCACGTTGTGGACGCGGCGCCAGGTCCTGGGCATGTAGTGCAGACGTCTGCGGGAAGGAGAGGGGCGATGGGCAAGAGGCTGGACGACGAAGTGGCTCTCTCGAACGGCGGGAGCCGGTGGCCCGTCGTGACGCGGTCGTGGTGGATGATCGCCCTCGAGGTGGCGATCACCGTCGTGGCGGCCACGGGGGTCGTGGTCCTGGTCGGGATCCTGGCCTGGCTGAAGTGGGGGAGGCGGTAGCACGACGATGGAGGACAATCTGGTGGAACAGCTTTTGGATTTCGATCCGACGCTTGTGGAACCGGAGGACGCCCTCATCGGCTGGAAGGCGATCTCGGAGCGTCTTGCGATCGCGTCAAGCACACTCAGGGATGCGCTTTCCACGCGTGGCATAAAGCTACCCCGGTGGGGCGTCGCAGGCGCAGCCAGCCCAGTGTTCTTACCAAAGGCAAAAGTGCCCGTTCTCCGAACCATTATTCGTCGGTAGGACGTTGCGTATTTTCGCTCCAAGGTGACGTAGGCTGCCGATCTTTGCCGACGCTGTCGCTTGAGGCCCTTGACAGGACTGGCTGCGGATAGATTCTGGGCGTGACCGACAGCGTCGACGCCCGTCCACCGGGCAACGGGAACGGATCAGATCCCGACCACGCGCTGCCGTCCACGGGGCCCGCCGGGGCCCCCGCCGGCGTCCCCTCGGAGACCCCCGCCGGAGCCCCGGAACCCCTCGTGGTCATCGAGCGGACCGAAGCGGGCACTTTCCCCGCGGGCGTGTCGGGGAACCCCTCGGGGCCCGCCGTGCGCCCCGTCAGCCGGCGGGACGAGGCCCGGACGAAGTTCCTCGAGGGCTTCGTCGACTGGTTCCTCGGCAACTTCCGGGCCTACGCGTCGAAGCGCGTCATGAAGATCGCCCACCAGCACTACGCCGAGCTCTGGAACCGGGCGAAGAGGAACGACGCGGTCTTCAACCATCTGCTCGACAAGCTCATGGAGAGCGCGACGCCGCCGGCCGCGATCAAGGCCATGGTCGACGCGCGGGACCAGTCGACCCACCACGAGCAGACGTCCTCGGTGACGGTGAATGCGCTCAATGATCGACTTGCGGAATTCCGAGATGCCGGGGCCCTCGATCCTCTCTGCGATGTCATTGATCGGCTTGCAGAGCGGCGCCGAGTCGCCGGCACTCCTGGCAATGGAAGCCACTAACGGACGGCTGATGAGAAATCGCCTCTGGGCCCTCTTCGACCGCCTCGCCTGGGGTCTCCTCCTGGGCACGATCACGAACCTCCTCATCGAGTGCCCGCCCCAGCACGGGAAGAGCGAGTACTGGTCGAAGCACTTCCCGGCTTGGTGGCTCCGGATCCGGCCCGACGATCGCATCCTGCTCGGCTCCTACGCCGCCGGATATGCCGCCTCTTGGGGCCGCGAGACGCGCGACGTCATCGACCGCCACGGCCAGCTCATCGGCGAGGAGATCCGGGACGATGTCTCGGGCGCCTCGGAGTGGAAGCTCGCCGGCCGCCTGGGGGGCATGGTGACCTCGGGCGTCGAGGGCGGGATCTCGGGGCGGCCCGCCGAGCTCGCGATCGCCGACGACCTCCTGAAGGACCAGGTCGAGGCCGAATCGAAGGCCCGCAAGGACATGGTCTGGCGGTGGTGGGAATCCGAGCTCTCCGCCCGGCTCCAGAAGGGCGGCCGCCGCGTCCTCATCATGACCCGGCGCGCCGTCGACGACCCGCCCGGCAGGATCCACGACCTCAAGAAGGACCGCAAGGAGGACTGGACGATCATCACCCTCCCGGCGATCGCCGAGGAGGACGAAGACTGGCCGGCCCTCCGGTGGAATCGGAAGGCTGGCGAGGCCCTCGTCCCGGAGCTCCACCCGGTCGAGGAACTGCAGGCGATCAAGCGGTCGCGCGACCCCCACGTCTGGGCAGGCCTCTACGAGCAGCGGCCCTACCCTCGGGGGGGCGGCGACCTGAAAAGCGAGTGGTTCAAGATCGTGGCCGCGAACCCAGGCTTCTCGCGCGCGGTCCGCGCGTGGGACCTGGCGGCCTCGGAGAGCCCGACCGCCAAGCGAACCGCCGGCGTCCGGATGGAGACCCGACGCGAGGGCAACGTAAACAGGTACCACATTCCGAACATTCGATACGGCCGGTGGAACCCCGGCCGGCGGAACGAGATCATCCTCGAGACCGCGAAACTCGACGGGAAGGGCGTGCCCATCATCCTCGAGCGGGAGCCCGGATCCGGGGGCATGGCGCAGATCGACGAGCTGAAGCGCATGCTCGACGGGTGGATCGTGAGGGACAGCCCCGCCACCGGTTCGAAGGAGCTCCGCGCGGGCCCGCTCGCCGGCCAGGCGTCGGTGGGCAACGTAACGATCCTGGGGGCGCCCTGGAACGCCGAGTTCCACGCCGAGGTCGACGCCTTCCCCGGCGGGCCGACGATCGACATGGTGGACGCGGGCGCCCACGCGTACAACTACCTGGCCGGGGCGGATCTCGTCGTCCGGACCGGATCCGCGCCTTCCGCACCGTCTCCACGCATCTTCCCCATGACGGGCGGGAGGATCCTGTGAAGGGCCTTCTCGGGATATTCCGCCGCCCGACCGTGGCCCTCGCTGCCGAGGAGGCCCCGAAGAACGGGGCCGCCCGGATCCCGTCCGCCGGCAGCGTCCTCAGACAGTTCGACGCGATCTCCCGGCTCCTCACCGACGTGCCGGACATCCTGGGCGTCTTCAACCCGCGCCTGGTCGGGCACAAGACCCGGCTCCTCATGCTCGAGGACCCCATCATCGCCTTCGGGATCGCCATCCACCGAGGGGCGATCACGAACCTGCCCTGGACCGTGGAGTCGCGGGACCCCGAGATCGGCGCCTTCGTGGAAGCCGTTCTCGAACGCATCTTCGACCAGTTCGCCCTTGGGATCTCGATGGCCATCCCGCTCGGCTGGAAAGTCTGCGAGAAGGTGTGGGCGGTGGAGGACCTCCTCGTCGAGGTCGAGTCGCGGAAGAAGGGCGAGATCTCCGCGGATGACAAGGTCATCCCGAACGCCTGGATCATCGAGAAGACCAAGACGATCGCCAACGAGTCTCTTCGCCTCCTCGTGGATCCCGCCCGGGACGAATGGGCCGGGGTGGATCAGAGCTTCATGGGCCTGGTCCAGCCCGACAAGGTCGTGGGCCCCGAGCACGTCGTCCTCTGGAGCCACCGGGCGGAGGAGGTCGATGGGAAGCTCTCCGGCAAGCCCCTCCTCAACCAGGTGTACGAGCCGTGGTGGAACGGCGCCGCCACCGAGCTCCTCACGAACCGCTACTTCGAGCGCAAGGCGGACCCGTCCGTCATCGGCCACGGTCCGGCGGAGATCATCGGCCCGGGGGGGAAACCGATCGACGGCCACCAGTGGCTCCTGGACCAGGCGGTGGCCATTCGGTCCGGGAGCTCCATCGCCGTCGATTCGAAGCGCGACGAGAAGGGCAACCCGCTCGTCGACTTCAAGTACCTGACCGACGACAAGCGGGGCGACATGTTCCAGCTCCGCATCGACGCTCTGGACCTGAAGAAGCTCCGGGGCCTCCTCATCACCGACCGCGTGATGGCCGCCGGCGCCGGAGGCCTCGGTACCGGGGACGCCGACTTCCAGGCGGATGTCCTGGCGGAGTTCCTCGAGGGCAACCGGCGGCACTTCCTGGGCGCCGTCCTCAACCTTCAGATCGTCGACCCCGTTGTCCGCTACAACTACGGCGACGAGCGATGGAAGCAGTCCCGCACGCGCGTGGTCGCCGGCGGGCTCGCCAAGGCCATGAAGGACATGCTCCGGGATGTGATCAAGACCGTGCTCCAGGCCGACTCGATGATCACCGACGGCCGCCCGACCCAACTCCTCGAGCGCCTCGACATCGAAGGGGTAGCGCGCTCGCTCAAGCTGCCCATGCGGCCGGCGGAGGAGTCCAAGCAGCTCCAGGAGGAACGGAAGAAGGCCCTGGAGGAAGCGGGGACGATGGCCGAGCCCGAGCTCGGGGACGAGGGTGCCGAGCGGGCCCGGCGGTCGTTCGAGGAGCGTGGCGTGAAGGACAGGGAGGGAAGTCGCGAAGAGTAGATCGAAACGGGCCGTGGCGGGTGACGACCGCGGCGGCCCCGAGGGGATAGAGAGAGCAGCGAAGGCGCGGCGGGCGCACCCCGCCTGACCACGGGCCCCATGCCCGTGCCCTGAAAGGGGGTCTTCGATGGCGGGCAGATTCAAGTTCAAGGGCGGAAAAGCGGTCGGGTCGCTTCACCTGTCGGCGCAGCCGTCCGACGGCGACTTCTTCACGATCGGCGGCAAGAAGTACGAGTTCGACAACAACGCTTCCGTGGGCGCCGGGTCCGTCACGGTCACGATCGGGGGCTCGGCCGCCCTCACCATGACCGCGCTCATCGCCGCGATCAACGCGAACAAGCCCACGATCCCGGTCACGGCGGTGGTCGATCCGGTCAACGCCACGGGCCAGACGTGCCGGCTGACGGCTGACCGCGTAGGCTCCAACGGGAACCTTGCGCTCACGAAAAGCGGGGCGAACCTGGTCCTCTCGGCCGCGGCAATGGCCGGCGGGGAGAACGGGTCGATCCAGACGGTCGCTCGCGGCGCCCACACGGTGGATGCGAACGACGTACAGGCCGACGCCGTGATCATCGAGACCGGCCTCACCTCCCCGCGGTTCGCGGAGGTCGTCTGCCGGGACTCGGCGGGCCTCCTGAAGGCGATCACGGCGCTCGTCACGGTCGTCGGCTCGACGATCAAGGTCGCGTTCGCCGGGGCGACGGACCCCGCGGCGACGGACGTCCTGACCTGGAGCTCGTGGGAATAAGGCTTCGCTGCGTTCGTCTCGAGCGCCTCGGGGGAAACCTCGGGGCGCTTCGATGAGCGCAGCCAAGCTTCGAAGGAGACGCGATGGGACGAAAGAAAATTCAGGTCGTCGAGGACCTCGATGGGCTCCGGGCTCTGTCAGCGGTGATTCTAGACGACATCGCCTACGTGAAAACCGCAGGCGGCCGGATCTACGACTACGACCCCACCGAGACGGACGCCGATGACGGCGCCCTCGCCATCAAGCCGGCCCACAAGCTGGCCACTCAAGCCGGCCGCTGGAAGCGACGCGACCTGGACTTGAGCCATGCGATGCCGGGCACAGGCCCTCTCCAGGATCCCGGCCGCCGCGCCGTCAACGTCCTCCGGGTCGCCTCCAACGTGGCCGACGAAGAGACCGTGACCATCGGGGCGGATGTCTACGAATTCGACCGCGCCGCCGACGGGGTTACGGCAGGCCGGATCGCCGTGACGGGCCACGCCAACGACACGCCGGCGGCGGCGACCAATGCCCTCATCACCGCCGTGAACGCGAGCGGCACGGAGCTGGTCGCTGCCGTCGACATCGGGGACAACGAGGTTCTGATCGTTGCCGATGCCGTCGGGGCCGTGGTCCTGGCTTGCGCGGAGAGCCTGGGCGGCGCGAACAACGGGTGGGCCTCCGCGACCATGTACGGGGGAGCGGCGGCGGCGCTCAAGGCGCTCAGCGTCCAGCGCCGGGTTCCGAACGCCGCCGAGGTGGCCCTGGGCAACATGCATTTCGCTTTCAGCTTCGAGCCGGTCGTCGTGGCGCTTCTCGTGTATCCGACGGCCACCCCGGGAGAGGCGAAAGCCTTCGACGGAGCCGTCTCCGTCGTCGGGAACGTGGCGACCGTGGTCGACGATGGCGCGGTCAATCTGGCCGAGACCGATACCGTGGTCCTCATCGTGACCGAGTAGGGAGGGAGACATCGCATGAGCGCGCTCAACACGATCTTCGCGGAAATGAACCTCCCCGCGCCAGGCGCCAACACCGACATCCTGGCCGAGGACTTCTCCCTGCCCGAGAACGAGAAGGGAATCGCGAAGCTCTTCCTTCAGCTCCAGCTTGCCGTCGCGAGCGTGGTAAATCTGGTCGCCCGGCGGAAGACGGGCCCCACAAAGGCGACGGGCACAATCGCCGTCGTCGCCGGGTCGCTCCTAGTTGACGGCGATGATTTCACCCTCGACGATGGCAGCAATCCGGCCGTCAACTTCGAGTTCGACACGAACGACGCGATCACGGGCGACGTCGCCCTGCCGATCACGGGCGCGGAGTCGGAGAACCAGATCGCCCACCTAGTGGCCGAGGCGATAAACGCGACGGCGAACCTAGACATCTCAGCCGAGGTCGACGACGAGACGGATGAGGTCCTCCTAACGCATGAAGTGGGCGGCTCCGACGGGAATCAGGCGATCCTCGAGGCGGTGACGGACGCGGGATTCACGGTAACCGGAATGGCCGGGGGCCTGGACGACGGCGAGGTCGTCATGCCCCTCGAAGGCGGTGAGGAGATCCCGGCCGGAGAACCCCAGCTCCTCCAGTCCCTCATCCATTCGGACCACAGCTACAACCTCCAGGTCGAGACCGACGGGATCATCGAAGTCCTCTACCTCGCGAGCTCGAAGGACGGTGCGTAGATGATGGTTGCTCCGATCCAGGGGCGGCGCCCCCTTTACTTCGGACTCTTCAGGAAGCGGACTCAACTTCTAGTCGATTTCAGCGTGGCCGGCTGGAAAGAGGTCGCCGCGCACGAGATCTTCACCGTCACGGGTGTCGTCGAGGGCTACTTCTACGGCGAGATCACCCAGTCGTTGACGTCGGGCGGGGCGGCCACCCTGGCCCACGGGCATGAAGCGGGCGCCACCTATTACGGCGGCGCCATCGCCCTGGCGTCCTTGATCGCCGCCCGGTTCGTTCCCCATGGCGCCGCGGCGACATCGGCCGCCACGCATCAGTACCTTCACGGCACGACGCCGAACCATTCGATTCTGATCGGAGTGGACATCGGCTACACCGTCGGGGCCCAGCCTATGACTGGCGGGAAAATCCTTTACTCCTTTGCCTGGAACCCTCTCAGCGACGACGGACGCGTGGTCGTCGGTGCGGGCGGGGCGTTGTAGGGGACGAACATGCTCGTACTGCAGAAAAAACGGCTGCACCTGGGGCTCTTCCGGCGCAAGCTCAAGCTGTCCGTCGATTTTGAAAATGCGACCTGGAACACGGTCGCGGCGCATGAGGTCTTCATCGTCACCGGCATGGTGGACGCTTTTGTGATGGCGTACATCAAGGAAAGCCTGACGAGCGGGGGCGGCGCCACGTTTGCCTTCGGGCATGAAGCCACGACGACCTACTTCACGGCTAACATCGCGGTCGCAAGTCTGGTAGCCAACCGGGTGATCGTGAGTGGCGGACTCACCCAGGGGGCCGTCCATCTGTTAGCTCACCCGTCGCAGGCCCACCACTCCATCTTTCACGGCGTGGACCTGGGCTACACCATCGGCACGGCGGCGATGACGAACGGGACCATCGAATTCTACGCCTATTGGAACCCCCTTTCTCCGGGCGCGAAGATCGAGCTCGGAGCGGGAGGGCCCCTCTGATGCTGCGCGCCGCGCTCTTCGTCTTGCCGCTCGCGCTCATGGGGAGCGGCCCGTGCGCCGTGGTTTCTCAACGGCACCTCGACGAAATACGCAGGATCGCCAAGGCCGAGCTGACGATCCAGGAAATCCAGCAGGCCGTTATGACCGAATACCACGTGAAGTTCGAACTGAAGCGCAACATCAAGTACTCGATTTATGTCGAGCCGCTCTGTCACATCAACCTCTTGGTCAAGGCGCAATCCAGGGACGACGCCATCGCTCAGGCAACGAAGTATCTCACCGACGTGCTGCAGCAGTGGGCCCTCGACGTGGCCTTCGTCTACGACGCCCAGCTTCAAATGAAGGACTGACGGCAGGATGTCTGTATCGAGAGAGCTCCAGTCCTTGCTCGCGAGCGCCGAAAACGTGGCGGCGCTCGAGGAACAGTACGCCCGCAGCATCGACCGGATCCTGCAGGAGCTGGCCCAGGGCATCACCCGCCCGGGCGCCGCGCGCGCGCGGGAGACCCTCCTCCGGATCCGGGAGCTGGCCCAGCGCCTGGATCCGCGCCGCCAAAACGCCGTCCGCCGCTGGCTCGAGGACGAGTTCCCCAAGTTCTACTACCTGGGGGACGACGCGGCCGCGCGAGGCATCGACCAAGCGCGTGGGGCCGCGGCCCCCGAGCGCCGGGGTCTCGTGGGCGAGCCCTCGACGGGCTTCACGGCCCTCAACCAGCTCCAGCTTCGGGCCCAGGTGGCGGCGCTCACCGATCGGCTCTCCGACGTCCACCGGCAGATCCTGATCAAGTCGGGCCTGGTCGTCCGCCGCACCCAGCTCGTCTTCTCCCAGGATGCGGAGATCCGCGAGCACGTCATCGGGGGAATCATCCGCGGCGAGACTCACCGCGAGGTCGCCAACGACATCGCCCGCACGATCCTGACGGGGAAGGTCTCGCCGGCGGCCGCCGAGCGGATGCGCCAGGCGGGTTTCGCCGGCGACGTCGCTCTCTTCGAGCAGCTCGGGCGGCGCGAGCTCGTCACCGTCGGGAAGAAGACGATGGACGTCCGGGTCTACGCGAATCTCGTCGCCCGCACCATGGGCGCGGAGACGCACAGGGTCGGGATGATCACCCGCCTCCAGCAGAACGAGATCAACCACGTCCGCATCTCGAGGCACCAGCAGACCGAAGAGGACGAGTGCACGCTCTACGCCGGCCGGGTCTTCTACGTCGGGCCCGGAGAGGATCCGCTCGGGTTCCCGTCCATGAACACGATCCCGAGCGGCGGTCCGCCCTGGCACCCAAACTGCGCCCACGTCGTCACCCCCTTCGTCGTCGCGGCCAAACCGCCGGCGGCCGTCGAGGCCGCGCTCGAGGACATCAACCGGCTGCCCGGCGGGGCCTTCGCCGTCTCGGCCAAGGAGGCCCGGGAGCTGGTCGAGGTCCTCCGCGAGGCGGGCAAGCTCGAGGAGATCGCGCCCAAGGGGGCCGCCGACGTGAAGCCCCCGCCCAAGAAAGGAGCCGCGTAATGGGCAAGCAGGTCCTCTTCTACCGGGGCGACAAGTTCCAGTCCGGCGGGACGGGGAAGTTCGCCAAGGACGTGATCAAGGACGGCGACTGGTTCCACCCCGTGACCGAACGCCAGGTCCTGGTCACCCCCGAGCGCCGGGCGGAACTCCTCGCCAATACCGAGCGATACCTCGCCAACGGCAACAAGATCCCCTACCGCGACGGCCACCGGAACGACGCGAAGGCGAACATGGGCTATTGGACCGGGCCCTTCATCGCCTACAAGGACACGCTCGTGGGCGTGGTCGAGCCCACGGACCGGGAGGCCATGGCCAAGATGCGGGACGGCTCGATCGCAGACGTCTCGGTCGTCATGGAGAAAGACGTGGTCGACTCCAGGGGCGTGAAGTACCCCGGCGAGACGATCACGGCGATCGACGCGACGAGCTTCCCGGTCGTGACCGGCCAGAAGCGGTTCCTCGAGTTCTCGCGCGAGGCCCAGGGCCGCGGCGAGGACTTCCTCATCCCCAAAGACCTCGCGGGCATGTCGCCCGAGGGAGATACGCACCTTTCACAGGAGGGCACCATGGACCCCAAGAAGCTGGCGCTCGCCCTCGGACTGCCCGAGGACACGGACGCCGAAAAAATCCTCTCCGCCCTCGCCGAACGCGAAAAGGAGCGGAAGGACGCGCTCGGCAAGGTCAAGGCCGCCGAGGGCCTGAGCACGGTGAAGCCCGAGGACCTGAAGGCCGCGGGCCTCGAGCTGAAAGACGGGAAGCTCGTCAAGCTCTCCGCGTCCGACGACGACGCCCCTCTGACCCCGCGCGAGCGGCAGATGCGCGAGCAGCTCGACGCGGTCATGCTGGACCGGGCCAAGGACAAGCTCACGGCCGCCAAGGCGAAGGCCGACGCCTACGTGAAGGCCGGCCTGGTCCCGCCGGCGATCGCGGAGAAGCTCTCGAAGCTCTTCGCGCTCAAGGACAAGGTCGAGGCGCTCGCGCTCTCGGCCGACGGGAAGGGCCTGGCGTCGTCCGAGGTCGACGTCGTGGGCACCCTGGAGGAGGTCCTGAAGAACATCCGGTCGATCACGGACCTCAGGCTCTCGCGCCTGACGCCGGCGGACGACGGCCAGCCGAGCGACAAGACCCCCGCCCAGCTCGAGGAGGAGGGCCGCAAGCTCGCCCGCGAGATCCAGGGGCGCAAGGAGAAGGTGACCGCCTGATCCGCCTGTCGCGGACCCGGCTCAGATAGCGGCCCGCGGGGCGGTCCCCGGGCCTTGAAGAAACCTCTCAAGGAGGAGTGAACCATGGGCGGACTCAACCAGCACCTGGGCGGCGACGCCCTTCCCGGGATGGGCCCGGAAGTCACCCAGCCGATCCGGACCCCCTTCCTCAAGAACGAGAACTGGTTCCTCGTGCGCGGGATGGTGATCGAGAAGGACTCCGAGGACGCCGGCAACGTCGGCCTGGAAACGACCCTCCGCGCGGGGATCGTCCTTGTCCGCGTCGAGGCGGCGGGCGCCACGCAGGGGAAGTACGTCCCGGCCGATCACACCGACGCCCCCGCGGCCGCCTCGGTCCTCCACGCCGCGATCCTCCTCAAGGACGTGAACATGCTGTCGAAGGACGGCGTGACGGTGAAGGACCAGAGCGCGCCGGGCGTCATCGGCGGCTGGATCGACGAGGACCTGGTCAACTTCGTAGACGCCGCGTACCGCGACGACATCGTCGGGGCGCTGACGCTCTGCTACTTCGAGGCCGACCCGACGTAAGCCCGGCCCTGGAGTGAAGTGAGGCCGCCCGCGTGTGGCGGGCGCCCTGATTTTGGGGGAATGAAAGTCGAGAGGCCGAAATGATCAACCTGGAATTGCTCAGGCAGGAAAAGCTGACGGGGATGATCCAGGAATTCCTCCCCGAGCAGCTCGTGTTCAAGACGTCGGGCATCCTCCCGGCGCGTTCGGTGGTCGGCGAAACGGCCACCTGGGACATCGAGACCACGCCCCGCGGGAAGCTCGGCTTCCAGGGGAACGGGTCGCCGGCGAAGCCGCTTTCCCTGAACGGGATCAAGCAGAAGACCGCCCGCCTGGGACGGATCTTCGTCTCGAAGAACCTCCAGGCCGCCATGTGGCAGAACATCCGGCAGCCGGGCAGCGAGGCCGAGCAGATGGCCGCCCAGCAGCAGATCGCCCGGGAGGAGCGCGAGTTCGCGAGCGCCTTCGACCGGACGGAGGAGTTCCTCATCTCCTCGGCCATCCAGGGGAAGATCGAGGGCGTCAAGGTGGACGACCTCGAGATCGACGACATCGACTACGGGATGCCCGCCGGCAACATCTTCGCCCACAACGAAGCCAACCCGGATCTCAACTGCGGTGACTGGCTCGACGAATCGACCAACATCCCCGATGCGGTCCGCAAGATCAAGCTCGCGGTCCGCCGCGCGACGGGCTACGCCCTCAAGCGCGCGTACATCTCCGACGAGATCCAGGTCGGGCTGCTCCAGAACGACACCTTCAAGACGTACATGGCGCAGACGGCGGCGGGCCAGCGCGCCATGGAGGAAGGCTCGCTCGGCCGCTTCATGGGCCTGGACTGGTTCCCGGTCGACCACGTCTTCATCGATGACGACGGGTCCACGGAAGTCCCCTACATCCCGGCGAACCTGGCCGTCTTCACGCCGGCGCCGTCGGAGGACTGGGGGTACCTGCAGTACGGCAGCGAGCTCATCCCCAACGACGCCAGGACCGGCTTCAAGCAGGTCCTCGGGCGGTACAGCTTCGCCACCATGCAGGACAACCCGCCGGGCCTCACGCTCTTCGCCGGCTACCGCCTGCTCCCGATCATTCGGAAGCCGGGCGCCCTGGCGAAGGCCACGGTGACGGCGGCGTAAGTTCCAACTCCGGTCGCACCCCGGGGGGCCCACTGAAGGGCCCCCCGGGAGTCCTTAGCCTGGAGAAGATGAATGGCTGAAGAGCCCGACTTCCTGAACGCGATCCCCGGCGACGAAGCCGCGAATTCCTATCTCACGCTCACGGAGGCCGACGAGCGCATGAGCGAATTCGAGAGCTTCGACGCCTGGGACGAACTCGACGAGGACGACCAGGCTCGGCTCCTCATCCGCGGGACGCGTCTCATCGACCGCTACGGCGGATGGGGCGCCCCGCTCGACGAGAACCAGCGCCTAGCCTTCCCCCGCTCGATCGACGAGGACGACGAGGGAAACGGCGTCATCCCCGACGGCCTGAAGCGCGCCCTCCTCGAGTACGTGGACTTCCGCCTCCAGGACGAGGACGGCGCCCGGAAGGCGCTCAAGGACCTGCAGGCCGAGGGCGTGACCTCAACCTCCATGCTCGGCCAGTCGTCGACTTTCGAGAAGGACGAGTCGGAGCTCCCCGCCGGCGCCCGGCGCGAGCTCGACCGCTTGAAGAACCGCGTGGGCACGGACGTGGCGAACCGGCCCTACGTCGAGGGCGGCGACGAAACGGAGACCTTCTTCGGATGATCGAGAGCCTGTACAGAGAGACTGTGACCCTGCGACGGCCCAAAGCCGCGACGCGCCAGGTCGACGGCTCGACCGATTACGAGATCGTCGTCGACGAGGCTCAGTACCCTGTCCGCGTCCGGTGCAGGATCGAGAGGAAGGGCCGGCGGATCTTCACGAATCAGGGCGTCGAGCTCCAGAGCGACGCCGCCATGGTCTTCCGGCAGAAGGACGGCTCAACCGTCCGGAAGGACGACATCGTCGTCGACCGGAACGGCGAGGCCTGGAAGGTCCTCGACCTCGAGGAGCTCCGGCAGCTTTTCGGGCCCAACACCTACGCGCGCGCGGGCCTGCAGTCGACGGTCGACCCCGTCCCGCACGACGAGGAGGTTGAAGGATGACGCAGCCCTTCATCTCCATGAACGTGGGCTCCGTCCAGAAGGGCGTGCAAGCCATCGGCCAGAAGCTCGATGCGACGTTCGACCGGATCCTCCGGGTCACCACGAAGGCGATCGTGGAGATCGCGAACGACACCCTCCAGGAGTCCCAGCAGCGTCTCGAGCCGCAGACGCGCTCCGGCGACCTGTCGAGGAGCGGTGTGGTCGAGGAGCCCGTCATCACCGGCGAGGAGATCTCGGTGCGCTGGGGCTTCAACAAGCGGTACGCCCGCCAGCGCGACCAGGGCGGGCCCATCGTCCCCAAGAACGCCCGGCTCCTGGCCATCCCCCTCGACCCGGTCCTGACGGCGCGCGGCGTTCCTCGGTACGCGAGCCCGCGGGAGGACACGGGCGCCCCGAACGGCATGTTCGTCCTCCGGCTCTGGGGCCATCTCTTCCTCGCCCACTTCGTCGGGGCGAGAGGCAAAGGGAACACCCGCCTCGAGTTCCGCTGGCTCCTGGTCGACCGCGTCGAGCAGAAGGGGTCCCAGTTCTTCACCAGGCCGATCAAGGAGGCGACGCCGGACATTCCACGCCGGATCGCCGAGCGGGTGGCGGGCGTCCTAGGCGGGGGTGACGCATGAGCTCGAACGCCGTCGAGCTCCGCGGGTTCGAGGGCGCGCTCCTCGCCTGGCTCGGGTCCTTCTTCCGCTTCTCCGACGTCTCCCTCTCGAGTCTGCCCCTCACCTCGGGCCGGCACTTCTTCGTCAACTTCATGCCCGAGGCCCAGGCGATCGCGCAGACGTCTGCACAGGACGACTTCGCCTACGACCCGACCAAGGAGCCGACGCTGGCCGTCTACACGAACGCGGGCCCCGGGATCCGGCCGTCCTCGAGTCGCTGGGTGAAGCACGAGACCAGCCTCCAGTTCGTCCTCCGGTCCGCCGGCGCCTTCGAGAAGTCGAAGGCGCTCCTCGAGGAGCTCGTCCAGGCGGTCCTGGACCGGGCCGCCGGCAAGCGGATGGGGGGGTTCGTCTGCAAGGCGGCGCTCCTCTCCCAGCGGCCGACCGCCTTCCAGCGCCAGGGCGACGACCGCAGCTTCGCGCAAGCCACCGTCCGGTTTTTCTATATCGCGCTCAACCTGTAACGAGGAGGACACCCGATGGCCGACGAGAACGTCAGATCTTCCGACCCCCGCAACCTCCTGGTCGTGGAGGGCGCGAGCCTGTGGCTCCGGAACAAGGGCTCGACCGATCCGGCCGACTGGCGCGAGGTCGGCTCCGTCATGGACGTCGAGTTCGACCCGACGGACACGCGCCTCGAGCACTTCTCCAACC
The DNA here is from genome assembly GCA_050747785.1 of Vicinamibacteria bacterium. GTDB lineage: Bacteria > Acidobacteriota > Vicinamibacteria > Marinacidobacterales > DATDRI01 > CBDANW01. The sequence goes on along the minus strand of JBOGJF010000484.1, from coordinate 2,515 downwards.
GGCGCGGCGCTCGGGTGAAGGACCGGGAGATCATCACCGAGCGGAAGCTCGGGATCAACTTCCGCCTCGAAGAGGTGAACCTCCACAACCTCCAGTACGCCTTCGGGGACACCGAGGACCCGGAGGTCGGCTCGAAGGACGTGAAGGACTCGGCCTTCTACGCCAACCCAGGCGACGGCCTCGTGATCGAGCTCGGGAAGCCGGACGTCAAGAACGTCATCGTCCGCTCCGGGGCCCTCGACGGCTCCGAGGTCACCTACACCGAGGGCGTGGACTACACCGAGAACCTGGCCGCCGGTGAGCTCACGATCCTGGGCGGTGGGGCCCTCGCCGACGAGGACGTCGTCCCCGAGGTCCACATCTTCTTCGAGAAGGCGGTCGACGGGCAGACCTTCCAGCTCTTCCCCGGCCTCGAGATCGAGATCGAGGCGCAGTTCCAGGTCCTGGGGAACGGCGGGACGAAGCAGGTCTACCAGATCCCGAGCGCGGTCCTCAAGGTGAACGGAGCCCTCCAGTTCGGGAACGGCGACGCCTGGCAGGCCGTGCCCATGCGCCTCGAGGCCCTCGGCGGATCGAGCGGCGCGCTCGGCGAGGGCTTCGTGGTGGACGAGGGCGAGCTCGATTAGGGCGTTCCCTGGCTCGAGCCGTTGCCTCAGGGCTCGAGCTAGAGCCATGGGATGATCTCCCGGGGAGTCCGGAAGCCTCCCGACGCGTCCTGGGGCGATTGTGGCGGTTCTGAGAGGTACGGAAGGAGACGGCGATGGCGGAAACGGCGGCCCTGGCAATGCGCGACAAGATCGTCCCGCTGGTCGACGGCGACCAGGTCGTCGTCCAGCGGTGGTCGTGGGCGAAGTCCATGGCGATCTTCAAGCGCCTGGGGGAGCTCCTGGGCGACGACTCCGGGGGGAACCTGGCGGACTTCGCGGGCAAGAAGACGCTCGACGTCGCCCGCCGGGCGGTGGAACTCCTCGGGGGCCGTATCGTCGATTTGATCCGGCTCTCCGTGCGCCCCGAGGACGCTGAGAAGGTGACCGAAGAGCTGCCCCTCGAGGACGTCCTCACCCTCCTCGAGGCGGTGGTCGAGCTCAACCTGACGGAGGGCCTGCAAAAAAAAGCGGCGAGCCTCTGGAGAAGGTTCAGGCCGACTTCAGGGGCGAACGGAAAGAGTTCCTGATCGAGGAGGCCCTGGGCCTTCTGTGCAGGACGGGGCTCGCGACCATGGGCGAGCTCCTGGCGTTCGAGGGAGTCTGGAGCGCGGAGCTGATCAAGCGAATGGTGCCTGTAGCGATGACGATCGAGGCCGACCAGGCGGAGGCGCGGTACCTGACCTTCCGTGCGGCGGTGGGCAGCATCTTCGCGCCCGAGACAGGCAAGGTCTTCACGGGCTGGCTCGACCAGGTGCGGAATCACGCGCGGAGCCAGGCGGCTCCGGACGGGCGTGCGGCCAAGCGGCGGGAGGCGGCCGAGGCGATCCGGGAGGGGTTCGGACAGCTCGGGATCGTGGCGCGGCGGAAGGGTGGTCGAAAATGATTCGCCTTGCCCTGGAAATTTTGAACTTTGCGGCGTACTGTAACCTTGACTGTTGCGAGGTTACGAATGCGCTGCCTTCTCGTCGCGGTCGGGATCCTGGCCGGTCTTTCCTCCTGCAAGTTCTGGACGCGAGAGGAGAACATCAGCAAGATCGCCGAAGAGCATCCAAACTGGAAGCGAGGGGAAGTAGAGGCGCTGTTCGATGGGATCTTCTGGCGTGGAATGACGCAGGAGCAAGTCAGCTTTTATTTCGACAACTTTCACTCAAATCACCTTGGGGCAAGGTACCACCACACAAGAAAGTTTCGGGAGACCCCGGAGATTTACATCCGCGAGTGCTTCTGTGCCCTGGATTACCGGAGCGTACACTTCCGATACACGTCCCTGACAATCAGCAAACAGACACACCTCGTAACGGACTGGTACGTTTCGAACTAGCGCCCTCAATTCTCAGGCGCGGGGAGGACTACCGTGCCTGAAGAAACTTCTGCCGGTTCTATCCTCGTAGAGCTCAAGGCTCAAGTCGAGAGCCTGCAGAAGGGCTTCGCCCAGGCGAAGGCGACGCTCAACGAATTCGGCAAGGGCGTCCAAGGCGCGGCCACCGGCGTTGAGAAGGCTGGAGAGAAAATCACCGGCGGCTTCGGTGCCATTGACCGGAGTCAACTCCAGCTCACCGCCAAACTGGCCCGATTCACCCAGCGCATGATCGGGCTTCAACTCCTCATGTCCCAGCTTGGCTCTTCTGTGCAGGGGGGTTCAAAAGCCTTTCAGGCTGGCATCCAAGCGATGACGTCTGGTCTTACCGTTTTCGCCAGCGTCGTCTCTCTCGCCCCCAATCCGATCGGCATCCTGATCGGGGCGCTCGGCGGCCTCGCGGCCGCCTTCAAGATTGTCGCCAACTCGGAGGCCGAAGCAACCGAGCGGATGAAGAAGTTCCTCCAGGTCGTCAATCTGAGGACCGCGAAGGGGCTGGCGGGGGGAGACG